>NZ_VRVD01000900.1:0-1476 GCF_008040015.1 Methylobacterium sp. WL18
GGCGAACGCTGGCGGCCGATGTCGCCGCCTCCCGGACGCAGCCGCCGTTCCCCGCCTCCGCCATGGACGGCTACGCGGTCCGCTTCGCCGATGCGTCCGTGGTGGGCGCCAGCCTGAGATTGATCGGGACCAGCGCGGCCGGCCACGGCTTCCCGGGACGCATCGGCCCCGGCGAGGCGGTGCGGATCTTCACCGGGGCCCCCGTGCCGGAGGGTGCTGACGCGATCCTGATTCAGGAGGACGCGGAAGCCGAAGGCGAATCCGTTCGGGTGATGGAGGCGGTCGAACAGAGCCGCTTCATCCGCCGGGCCGGCCTCGATTTCACCGCCGGCGAGACGCTGCTGGTCGCTGGCATGACTCTCGATGCCCGGCGCCTGGCGCTGGCCGCGGCGGCCGGCCATCCCGAACTCTCGGTCCGGCGCCGGCCGCGCGTGGCGATCCTTGCCACCGGCGACGAGCTTGTGGAGCCCGGCGCCGTGCCGGCCTGGGACCAGATCGTCGCCTCGAACAGCCTCGCGCTTGCCGCCCTCTCCGCCGAGGCCGGCGCCGAGATTATCGACCTCGGCATCGCCGCCGACGACCACGGCGCCCTCGAGGACGCGTTCCGGCGCGCCCGCGAGGCTCGGGCCGACCTGCTGATCACGCTCGGCGGCGCATCCGTCGGCGACCACGACCTCGTCCAGGCCGCGCTCGCCCGGGAGGGGCTGGAACTCGGCTTCTGGCGGGTGGCGCTCCGGCCCGGGAAGCCGCTGATGCACGGGCGGCTGGGCGACATGCTGGTGATCGGCCTGCCCGGGAATCCGGTCTCGTCGATCGTCTGCGGGCTGCTGTTCGTGGTGCCGGCGATCCGGGCCCTGCAGGGCGACCCGCAGGCGGGCGCCGACCGGAGCGAGCCGGCCACGCTCGCCCGCGACCTGCCGGCCAACGATGGCCGCGCCGACTACATGCGCGCCACCCTCGCGCTCGAACCCGGCCGCCTGCCGGTGGCGGATCCGGAGAAGCGCCAGGATTCCTCCATGCTGGCCGTGCTCGGACGCGCCGAGGCGCTGCTGATCCGCGCGCCGCACGAGCCCGCCGCCACGGCCGGCGATCCCTGCCGGATCATCCGGCTCGACCGCCGGCTGCTATGACGGCCTAACGAACAACTCGCCAAACCTTCAGCGGGCCCGGCAGCGCGACGGACTCCAGCCGGTCGGACTGAACCTCCCCGCGGGCGAGCCGGGTCGCGAAGGCCGGTTCGGCCTGAAGGTCGTCGGCCGGCCGGGCCGGGCAGGCCACCACGTAGCGGACCCGGAAGGCGTCGAGCACGCGGCCGAGATCCGCCTCGGTGCCGCCAAGTCCCTCGATCGCTGCAGTCAGGCCCGGAATCGCCCGGTGATAGGGCGCGGCCACGATGGTGTGCGGCGTGCGCAGCAGGATCGACGGTCCCAGCGCGATCGGCGCCAGCACCGTCCCGGCGGGGAGCGCCGCCAGGGG
>NZ_VRVD01000901.1:0-1473 GCF_008040015.1 Methylobacterium sp. WL18
CCCCCCGAAGCGCGGCGGCGATCCGGTCGAGGGCGGGCAGCTTGCGGATCGGGCCGATCGCCGCGAGCGTCGGGGCGCCCTTCAGCATCGCGGCCGCGGCGGCCCGCACGTCCGCCACCGTGACGGCGTCGACCTTGTCGATCACCTCGCCGGCCGGGATCACACGGCCCCAGGCCAGGATCTGGCGGGCGTTGCGCTCGATGCGCCCGCCCGGCGTCTCCAGGGCCGAGAGCAGGGACACCTTTAGCTGCGCCTTGGCGCGGGCGATCTCGGGCTCGGCGAGGTCCCGGGCGGCCCGGGCCGTGGCCGCCAGCGTCACGTCGACGAGCTCGGGCAGGTCCGCCCCCGAAGTTCCGGCGCCGATGCCGAACAGGCCGCAATCGGAGAACGGCCAGTGGAAGGCCTGGATCTCGTAGGCGAGGCCGCGGGTCTCGCGCACCTCCTGCCACAGCCGCGAGGTCAGCCCGCCGCCGAGGACCTGGGCGAACATGTGCAGCGCGTAGTAGCCGTCGTCCCGGAACGACAGGCCGGGCAGGCCGATCACCACGTTGGCCTGTTCGAGCTTGCGCGGCATCCGCCGCTCGCCGCCGCCGTAGACGCCTGGCACGGCAGCCGGCGCCACCGTGGCCGGCAGGGCGCCGAAATGGCGCTCGGCGGCTTCGACGATCGCCTCGTGGGTCACCGCGCCGGCCCCGGCCACGACGATGCGGTCCGGCGTGTATTCCCGGGCGAGGTAGGCGCGGATCCCGGCCTCGTCGAAACTCCGGATCGTCTCGGGGCGCCCGAGGATCGGCCGGCCGACCGGCTGGTCCGGGAAGGCGGCCTCCGTGAAGGCGTCGTAGACCACGTCGTCCGGGGTGTCCTCGACGGCGGCGTATTCCTGCAGGATCACGCCCTTCTCGCGGGCGAGCTCGCCGGCATCGAACACCGAATCGGTGAGGATGTCGCCGATCACGTCGAGGGCGAGGCCGGCATCCTCGCCGAGGACCCGGGCGGTGTAGCTCGTCCCCTCGGTGGAGGTGGCGGCGTTGATCTCGCCGCCGACATTCTCGATCGCCTCCGCGATTCCGTGGGCCGAGCGCGTGCGCGTGCCCTTGAACGCCATGTGCTCGATGAGGTGGGACAGTCCGGCCTCGTCGGCGCGCTCGTTGCGCGAGCCGGCCCCGACCCAGACGCCGAGGCTCGCGGTCGCGACCCCGGGCATCGGCTCGGTCACCACCGTCACGCCGTTGGCGAGCCGCGTGGTGCGCAGGGACGGGGAGGCGGCGTGCGTGGTGAAATGCTGGTTCATCGCGGGTTTGCCCCACCCCGGGTGATGCGGGCGCGCTCGCGGATCAGGCGCTCCACGGCGGCCTCCGAGACTGAAACGGAGGCGTCCCGGCTGGCGTTGTCGACCACGATCGCCGGCACGTGCTGCCGCGCCAGTGCCGCCAGACAGGCCGGCAGCACGTCGGCGCTGTCATGGGCGACGAC
>NZ_VRVD01000902.1:0-1470 GCF_008040015.1 Methylobacterium sp. WL18
CTCTCCCGGGGCGCCGGCAGGGGCGTCAGGGCCTCCGGCTCCCGCCGGGGCAGGAACGCCACGAGCCGGCTCCAGGCCTGCCGGGCGGCCGAGAACGACTTCCAGTTGGCGATGGCGAGGTCCACCGGCGCCAGCGCCCGGGCCGACAGGATCGTGGCGGCCAGCATGACCCCGGCGGTGGCCTCCTCGCGCACCACCAGGTAGGCGCCGAGCCCCAGGATCCCGGATTGCAGCACCGTGCGCAGCAGGCGCGCCACCGCGCCGAAGCCGATGGCGAGGTCGTTGCCGTAGGTGGCGACGTCGAGGTTCTTGCGGGTCCGGACCTGCCAGAGGTCGGCCACCCGCGACCGCATCCCCAGCGCGCAGAGCAGCGGCGCCGTCCGGTGCGCCATGTCGGTGAAGGACCGGCGCTCGCCGGCGACCCGCACGGTCTCCCGGGTGGTCTCGGCGGAGGCCCAGTCGGTCAGGACCGTCAGCACGCACAGGAACAGGGCGCCGGCCGCGATCGCCGCCCCGAGCCAGGGATGGAACAGGAAGCAGACCGCGATGTAGAGCGGCACCCAGGGCAGGTCGAAGAAGGCGGTGAGCGCCATGCTCGACACGAAGCCCCGCACGGTGTCGAGGTCGCGCAGCGCCTGGGGGCCCTCGTCGCCGCGCGGCGTCTCGGAGCCGCGCGCCAGCAGGGTCCGGAAGATCCGCGGGCCGAGGCGCTCGTCCACCAGGCGGCCGAACCGCGACAGGATCCGGGCGCGGAAGACCTCGAACACGCTCTGGATCACGAACAGCATCAGGGCGATGCCGGCGAGCCCGACCAGGGTGGCGATGCTGCGGCTCGGCAGCACCCGGTCGTAGACCTGCAGCATGAAGATCGGGGCGGTCAGCATCAGCAGGTTGATCAGGCCGCTCACGATCATCACGGTGATCAGGGCGGTGCGCCCGGCCCCGATCGCGGCCCAGAATTCCCGGCGCTTGGCAGCACGCAACACGCGTTCGTCGGTCAACGGACTGTCCCCCGGAGCCTTGCTCCACGTCCACCAAAAAAGCCCCCGCCGCGTCGGCGGCGGGGGCTCCGGCCGTCAGAGGCCGAGCAGGTGCAGGCCGCCCGTGGCCGAGTGCGGGGTCGGGTCGGTGTGGTGGACGTCGGCATGGCTGCCGAGGTCGATCGTGACGATCCCGAGATCGAGGCTCGCCCCGTGGGAGCCACCGGCGTCCCCGGCACCGGCGGGCGCCGTCGAGGCCGGGCTCAGGATCTGCCCGACGAGGGAATCCGCGCCTCCGCCGCCGCTCTGCGGCAGCAGGATGCTGTCGCCGGAGAGCAGGCTGGCGGTGGCCAGGCTCGGCTGGTCGGCCCCCACCGCGATGGCGCTCGCCTGGACGGTGTGGGCCGGATCCGCGGCCGGGGTGAGCACGGCCGCGTTGGCCAAGGGCGTCGCGCTGGTCGGGCCCGCGGCCACGTCGATCAGCGGGTGG
>NZ_VRVD01000903.1:0-1466 GCF_008040015.1 Methylobacterium sp. WL18
GGGATGAACAGGACGAGCGTCGAGAGGGCGGCGGCAAGCAAAGCGGAACGCTGCCGGATCCCTCCCCACGCAGCGGCTGTCATAGTGACGGATCGGCCCCTGCAGGCCGCGACAGGCCCCCTCTCCCGCACGGGAGAGGGGACCCGCGCCCCGTCTTGAGATGGGTGAACACCCTCCCCCGCAGAGGGGTGAGGGAGAAGCGGCGCCGCTCCGCCCCGCATCCCGTACGCCGAGTCCATCACTGAAATCCGGGTGCGTCCCGGCCACGCCTGGACAAAGCACGCCAGATTCGCTTGAGAACGGTTACAGAGTACTTGCCGACCGGCTGTCGCTCGAAAGTCCTTCATGCTTCTCCTGATCCTCGGGCTCGTGCTGTTCCTCGGCACGCATGCCTTCTCGATGGTACGCTCCCAGCGCGCCGCGATCGTCGGCCGGGTCGGCGAGGGCCGGTACAAGCTCGGCTACACCGCCCTGTCGCTGCTCGGGCTGGTGCTGATCGGGGTCGGCTTCCACGATTACCGGCTCAGCGGCTACATCCCGGTCTGGGATCCGCCGGTCTGGACGCGCCACCTTGCCCTGACGCTCGTCTGGCTCGCCTTCGTGTGCCTCGCCGCCGCCTACCTGCCGGGGCACATCCGGGCGAAGGCCAAGCACCCGATGCTGCTCGCGGTGAAGATCTGGGCGACCGCCCACCTGCTCGCCAACGGCGATCTCGGCTCGATCCTGCTGTTCGGCGGCTTCCTGGCCTGGGCGGTGGCGGCGCGGATCAGCGCCAAGCGCCGGGCGCTCGCTCCGGGGACGGTCGTCGCCCAGCACGGGGGCGCCGTCGCGGCCCCGCATGGCTGGCGCAACGACATCCTGGCCGTGGTGATCGGGACGGCGGTCTGGTTCGTGTTCTCCCGCTACCTGCACTACCCGCTGATCGGCGTCTCGGTCTGGCCCGGCACGGCCTGAGGCCACCGCCGACCACACCCGCTGTCGCCAACCCGGCGCCCGTGTGTTAGGCGCGGGGCTCGATAGCTGTGCAAGGTGGCCCGCGGACAAGCGCGGGCCGGGAAACGATGGCCGAGAACAACGAGTTCATCCGCGAGGTCGACGAGGATTATCGCCGCGACCGGATCCTCCAGATCTGGAAGCGCTACAGCGGCGTGATCATCGCGCTCGCCGTGCTCCTGGTGGTGGGCGTGGCCGGCTGGCGCTACTGGCAGAATCAGCAGCGCGTGGCCGCCGAGACCGCCTCGGTGCGGTTCGACGAAGCCAACCGCCTCGCCCGGGACGGCAAGGTCGCGGAAGCCGACACGATCTTCGACGCGCTGGAGCAGCAGGGTCCGGCCGGCTACCGGCTGCTCGCCCGGTTCCGCGCTGCCGCCGAGACCGCCAAGCGCGACCCCGAGGCGGGTGCCAAGGACTTCGATACGCTGGCCGGCGACAGCGGCCTCGGCGACGGCCTGCGCGACCTCGCGCGG
>NZ_VRVD01000904.1:0-1462 GCF_008040015.1 Methylobacterium sp. WL18
CCCGTCGCCCGGCCCGCGCCGCGCCCCTCGTCTCCGAGGCACCGTCGCGCATCGCGGTGAATGCCGGCTTAAAGGCTTGCGGTCCCGTGACCGCCCACGGTGTGGTGGAAGCGGCGGGATGTGGCGAAGGTATGGCTCGACGGCGCGCAGGCGTCCGGAGGCGGCGTCCGGCGCGCGTGCGGCCGGCCCGGTGTGTTCCCGAAGCCGCAGAAGCGGGCTCGATCAGGGGACCGGAACGGATCCCAGCCGGGTGACGTGGCCCATCTTGCGGCCGGCCCGGGCCTCGCCCTTGCCGTAGAGGTGCAGGTGGGCGCCGGGCTCGGCGAGCAGTGCGGGCCAATCGTCGGCCTGGGCGCCGATCAGGTTGCGCATCTCCACCGGCAGCCCGCCCACCCGGGCCGAATCGCCGAGCGGCCAGCCGCACACCGCGCGGACGTGCTGCGCGAATTGCGAGGTCGTCGCCCCCTCGATGGTCCAGTGCCCGGAATTGTGAACCCGCGGCGCGATCTCGTTGACCACCAGCCGCTCGATCCCGTCCTGCCGCACCAGGAACATCTCGACGGCGAGCACGCCGACATAGTCCAGCGCGTCCGCGATCCGCTTGGCGATGTCGAGGGCGGCGCGGGCGGTCTCGGGCGTCAGGCCGGGGGCCGGCACCCGCGTCAGCGCCAGGATGTGGTCGCGGTGCTCGTTCTCGCATAGGTCGAAGGCCGCGAAGCCGCCGTCGCGGCCGCGGGCGGCCACCACCGAGACCTCGCGCTCGAACGGCACGAAACCCTCCAGGATCAGCGGCGCGCCGCCGAACTCGGCGAACAGCGCGTTGCGGTCGCCCTCGGCGCGCTCGCGCAGGATGCGCTGGCCCTTGCCGTCGTAACCGAACCGGCGGGTCTTGAGCACCGCCGGCAGGCCGAGCGCCGCGATCGCCCGGTCGAGGTCGTCGGGCGTGTCCACCGCCTGGAACGGCGCGGTCGGGATGCCGAGCCGGTTGATGAACTCTTTTTCCGTCAGGCGGTCCTGCGTGGTGGAGAGCGCCTCCGCGTTTGGGTGCAGGGGCGCGTGCCGGGCCAGGATGTCGGCGGTGGCGCGCGGGATGTTCTCGAACTCGTAGGTCACCGCATCGACGCTCCGCGCGAACGCGGCGAGTGCTTGCGGATCGTCGTAGGCCGCGCAGGTCGTCCGGGCGCAGACGTCGAAGGCGGGGCTGTCCTGGTCGGGCGCGTAGACGTGCACCTTCAGCCCGTAATTGGCCGCCGCGAGCGCGATCATGCGCCCGAGCTGCCCGCCGCCGACGATGCCGAGGGTGGAGCCGGGCTTCAGGGGTGTGTCCGTCACGATTGCGTTTCCGTCACCGGCCGCTCGGCCACCGACGCGGTCTGGGCCTCTCTCTTAAACACATCTACGACACCACCAGACAACGCTGCATCAAGTAAGCCGACTTGACGATAAAAAAAAAAAACGGCGG
>NZ_VRVD01000905.1:0-1455 GCF_008040015.1 Methylobacterium sp. WL18
GGGTTTGCCGGCGCCGCCGGGGCCGCGCCGTCCGGGCGGGCGGGCGACTTCGCCTTCGAGCATCCGGAGGGCGGCGCCATGCCGCTCTCGGCCTATGCCGGGCGGCCGATCCTGGTGGTCAACACCGCCACGGCCTGCGGCTATGCCGGCCAGCTCGCCGGGCTCCAGACCCTGTGGACCCGCTTCGGCGACCGGGGCCTCACGGTGATCGGCGTGCCGTCGCCGGATTTCGGCAACCAGGAGCCGCTCGACGGGCCGGCCATCGCGGAGGCCGCGCGGAAGAATCACGGCGTGACCTTCCCGCTGACCGCCAAGACCCGGGTGAAGATGCCGGGCGCCCACCCGTTCTACCAATGGGCGGCGGCGGAGCGGCCGGGCGAGACCCCGCGCTGGAACTTCCACAAGTACCTGATCGCCCGGGACGGCTCCTTGGCCGCCGCCTTCGCCACCCAGGTGGAGCCCACCGACCCGCGCCTCGTCTCGGGCATCGCCGCCACCCTCGATCAGGCCTGAACGGCGCCCGGGATTAAACGCCCGGGCCCCCGCGTTCACACCCTATGGCGTCAGACAAGCTCAAGCATCCGGACATCGTCGACCTGCTGGTGCCCCTGCGGCGCTACGCCCGTTCGCTGACCCGCGACGCGCTGCGGGCGGACGACCTCGTGCACGATACCCTGGTGCGCGCCCTGGAGATGCAAGGGTCCCTGCGCCCCAACACCAACCTGCGCACCTGGATGATGACGGTGCTGCACAACGCCTTCATCGACGAGCAGCGCCGCCGCCAGGTCGAGGCGCGGCACGCCGACGCACTCGTGCGGATGAGCGAGGACATGGCGCCCCCCGCCCAGGAGGGCCGGGTCCGCCTCGCCCAGATCCGGCAGGCCTTCCTGACCCTGCCGGAGGAGCAGCGCGCCGCCCTGCACCTCGTGACCCTGGAGGGCATGGCCTACGCCGACGCCGCCGCGGTGCTGGGGATCCCGATCGGCACGCTGATGTCCCGCCTCGGCCGCGGCCGGGCGGCGTTGCGCGCCTTCGAGGACGGCGCCCGGGGCACGACCGAGGCCGAGCCCGAAACGAACCGGCCGGATGTCCGGCGCGGCACCTTCCCGGGCCTGCGCCTCGTCGCCTCCGACCAGACCCGGGACCGGCCGCCGATAAAGCGCGCCGCCGGAGATGCCTGAGGCATTCGACCCGGACCGGCCGCGCAGGGCCGGAACAGAGACGATGACGACCGGCGGATCCGCCCCGGCGGCACGCTGGAACCGAGGACTTCACCGATGATGGATCCGATAACAGACGACGACCTCATCGCTTTCGTCGACGGGCAGATCGACCCGATGCGCCGTCTCGACGTCGAGGCGCACCTGGCCGCCCATCCCGGGGCCGCCGCCCAGGTGATGGCCGACCTGCACGACCGCGACGCCCTCCGGGCCGCCTTCGAGCGCATGCCCGGGC
>NZ_VRVD01000906.1:0-1454 GCF_008040015.1 Methylobacterium sp. WL18
GAGGTGGAGCATCAGGTCGACGCCCGCCGTGACGCCGGCGCTGCTGAACCGGTCCCGGTCCTGCACGAACAGCCGGTTTTCCAGAACCCGCGCCCGGGGCGCCAGGGCGGCGAGCCGCGCGCAGCTGGCGTGATGGGTGGTGCAGGCATAGCCGTCGAACAGCCCGGCCCGGGCGGCCATCAGCGTGCCCTCGCACACCGTGACCAGGGTGTGGCCCGGCCGGACCGCGCCGCGCAGCCAGTCGACGATCCGTGCCTCGGCGGCCGCGTCGTCCGGATCGGCTTCGCGGCCGAGCACCCGGGACGAAGCGCCGGGCAGGAGCACCACGGTACCCGGCGCGATCGCCTCCGGCAGCGGCTCGGCGCCGCTCAGGGCCAGCCCGATCGAGCAGCGGGTGTACGGATCCGGCGCCACGTAGCGGACCGCGAAGGCGACCCGCTCCTGCACCGCCCCGGCGATCCGCAGCACCTCGACCGGGCCGGCGAGATCGAGCAGCAGGGTGCGCGGCGGCAGGACCACCAGGACCGGGATGCTGCGCCGCGCTGCCTCGCTCATGCGGCGACCGGCAGGTCCCGGCCGGCGAGCGCCTGCGCCACCGTGGCGATGCGGGCGAAGCGGTCCACCAGGACCAGCTCGGTGCGGGCCTTGATGTCGTCCGCCTCGAACCGGCGGCCGTCAGGATGGGTCATCGCGAAGGTCAGCGTCGCCTCGGTGACGTAATCCACCTGCCAGCCGCTGTCGGAGGCGTGCCGGGTGGTGGTCTCGCAGCATTGCTCGGTGCGGATCCCCGACACGATCAGCCGGCGGATGCCGTGCTGCGTCAGCCAGCCCGCAAGACCCGTATCGACCAGCGCGCTGTGCCGGCGCTTGTGGAACACGGCCGTCGGCGCGATCACGATGGGCTCGAGGGTGCGGACATGGCCGGACTCGACCGAAAACGGACCCGTCTCCGCGACGTGGAACACCTGCAGCACCGGAATCCGGCGGGCGGCCGCGCCGTCGATGAGGGTCTGCAGGCGTTCGGTGAAGAGCGGCACGTCCGCCGCGCTCCAGAACGGCCGGTGACGGAAGGATTCCTGGACGTCGATGACCAGCAGCGCAACAGCGGACATTTCGTGTCTCCCACTCGGTAAAGCGAGCGGCAGGATCGCGCTCTGGCCACACGGGCGAAAGAAACCGCGCAGCCAACCAGCGGACATATCCGGCCATTCCATGGAGAACGCCGCATGAGCACGCCCAAAAACATCTTCGTGCTGACCGGAGCCGGCGTGTCGGCCGAGAGCGGGCTGGGCACGTTCCGCGACCGCGGCGGGATCTGGGCGCGGTTCGACCCGATGCGGCTCGCCACCCCGGAGGCCTATGCCGCCGATCCCGACACGGTGCTCGACTTCTACGACCATCGCCGCCGGGGCGTGGTCGCGGCCGCGCCCAACGCGGCGCATGTGGCCCTGGCC
>NZ_VRVD01000907.1:0-1453 GCF_008040015.1 Methylobacterium sp. WL18
GGCGGGTGGTGCTGACGGGCGGCGCCAGCCAGCTCGTCGGCCTGCCGGAAGTCGCCCGGCGCGTCCTCCAGGGTCAGGTCCGGATCGGCCGGCCGCTGGGGATCCGCGGCCTGCCCGAGGCGGCCAAGGGACCGGCCTTCTCGGCCGCCGTCGGCCTGCTGGTCTACCCGCAGGTGGCGCACGCCGAGCACTTCGAGCCGCGGGGGCACGGCGCCTTCGCGGCCACGGGATCGGACCGGTACATCAGCCGGGTCGGGCGCTGGCTCCGAGAGAGCTTCTAGGGTTTCACCGCCGCCTTCACGGGCGGGGGATCGAAAAAATATCGGCGCCGCAGCGCCGCACGGAAAGCAGAGTAAGCGAGAGGCTCGACACCATGGCCATTACCCTCCAGGCGCCGGACATCCGGGAACTCAAGCCCCGCATCACCGTCTTCGGTGTCGGCGGCGCAGGCGGCAACGCAGTCAACAACATGATCGAATCAGGCCTGCTCGGCTGCGAGTTCGTGGTCGCCAACACCGACGCGCAGGCGCTCACCTCCTCGAAGGCGGAGCGGGTGATCCAGATGGGCCTGGGCGTCACCCAGGGCCTCGGCGCCGGCTCCCACCCGGAGGTCGGCTCGGCCGCCGCCGACGAAGTGATCGACGAGATCCGGGACCAGCTCTCGGGCGCCCACATGTGCTTCATCACCGCCGGCATGGGCGGTGGCACCGGCACCGGCGCAGCGCCGGTCATCGCCCGGACCGCCCGCGACATGGGCATCCTCACGGTCGGCGTCGTGACCAAGCCGTTCCAGTTCGAAGGCGTGCGCCGCATGCGCACCGCCGAGAGCGGCATCCAGGAGTTGCAGGCCGCGGTCGACACCCTGATCGTGATCCCGAACCAGAACCTGTTCCGGGTCGCCAACGAGAAGACCACCTTCGCCGACGCCTTCGCGATGGCCGACCAGGTGCTCTACTCCGGCGTCGCCTGCATCACCGACCTGATGGTCAAGGAAGGCCTGATCAACCTCGACTTCGCCGACGTCCGGGCGATCATGCGCGGCATGGGCAAGGCCATGATGGGCACCGGCGAGGCGTCGGGCGAGAAGCGCGCCAACCGCGCCGCCGAGGCGGCCATCGCCAACCCGCTCCTCGACGACGTCTCCATGAAGGGCGCCCGCGGCCTGCTGATCTCGATCACCGGCGGCTCGGACCTGACCCTGTACGAACTCGACGAGGCCGCCACCCGCATCCGCGAGGAGGTCGACCAGGACGCCAACATCATCCTGGGCGCCACCTTCGACGAGAGCCTCGATGGCATCATCCGGGTGTCTGTCGTGGCCACCGGCATCGAGCCGCTGCTGATCTCGGCCAACTCGCCGAACAACCCGGCGATCGCCGAGACCGAGCAGCGCATCGCCGAAGTCGCCGAGCGCCTGCGCGCCGAGGCCCGCGCCCGCGCGACCTCGCCGGTG
>NZ_VRVD01000908.1:0-1452 GCF_008040015.1 Methylobacterium sp. WL18
CGCTCCGGGACCCCGAAGCGCCGGGTCGGCAGCCGACGCGCGCAGGCGATGCGGAACGGGCGCCATGCGCCGCCGCCGACCGAGAGACTTACCGCCTCAGGCTGCAGGGTATTCCGATTCGAGGAATGCAGGGCTCAGGCGTCGTCCCGAACGATGGCCGCCGCGTTTCGGATGATGCGGGGCGAAAACCGAACGCATCGACGCCGATCAGACGGCCTCGACTTCACGGCCGACGCCGTTGGCGGCTTCCCGGGCGCAGCGGAGAACCGCGGCCCGGTCGGTCTCGCTCGCGATCGCGTTCCACAGGCGCAGCAGCTCGACCGTCGCACTCAGGTCGGGGCGGACCGTCGCCGCACCGTAGAAATCGCCCACCGGGCAGCCGAGGGTCTCGGCGATCATCCGGAGGCGCCGTTGGGCCCCGTCGGGTAGACAGCTCTCAGGATTAACATCCGAGCTCACGGGCCACCCTCCGATGTACACGGGTTTATAGCAGTCGCTCCGAGTGTATGCAATTTAAGGATGAAGTCTGGCGTCACGTTCCCGTGTGACAGCGCACGAGGCGGCCTCAGAGGCCGCGGATCCGCGGCGCGCGGGGCGCGTCGAGCAGCAGGTGCGTCACCGCCCAGACCAGGGCGTCGAGGCGATCGGGCGAGCCACCGCTCGACAGGCCGTTCGGACCGAAATCGCACAGCTCGTCCTCCAGGGCCGGGAAGGCCCCGACATGGTGGACGAGGCCGCGGGCGTAGAGCAGCGACACCGGCTCGGCACGCAGGTACTTGCCCCGCGTCGCGCGGACGGGCGTGACCGGCACCGCCGGGTCGCACTGGGCCAGCACCGCGGCGGCCATCTCGCCGCCCTGGTTGACCTCGACCACCAGGGCGTCGGCCCCGAGCCGGTGATAGAGCGCCAGCGCCGCCCCGGCCCAGGCCTGGGGGCTCGCCCGGGCGAGGCTCGCATCGGCCAGCACGTAGGCCTGGGCGCCGGCCCGGCCTGCGGCCACGATCCCGCAGGCATCCGAGCGCGTCCCCGAGGTCGCGGGCGGATCCACGGCCACCACGATCCGGGCGAGGTCCGGCGCGGCGCCGACCCGGCCGGCCTCCAGGGCGGCACGCTCCCACAGGGCATCGTCCCGGTCGGCGATCAGCTCGCCGTCGAGCTCCTGGCGGCCGAGGCGGGTGCCGGCATAGCGCCCGACCACCTGCTCCAGGAAATCCGGGGCGAGGTGCCGGGCGTTGTCGTGGGTGCGGGCGCGGCTGACCACGGTGAGCGGGTCGGCGAGCAGGCGGCGGATCAGCGGCACCGGCCGGGGCGTGGTGGTGACGAGGTTGCGCGGGCGGGAGCCCAGCCGCAGCCCGAATTGCAGCATGTCGAACGCGGCCTCGGGCCGACGCCACTTGGCCGCCTCGTCGCACCACGCGGCCCCGAATTGCGGGCCGCGCAGCGCGTCGGGCT
>NZ_VRVD01000909.1:0-1449 GCF_008040015.1 Methylobacterium sp. WL18
GCCTTCGGCGCGCTCGGCCTCGAGGGCGCTCGACCGGGTGCGGGCGTTCTCAAGCTCGGCCGCGAGGCGCTGCGCCTCCTGCCAGGCCAGGTCGTGCTGGTGCGTGCGAAGCGCGAGCAGAACCTTGAGCGAGGCTGCATCCTCGCGCGCGGCCTCCAGCTTGGCCTGGGCCGCGCGCAGGTCGTTTAGCAACTCCTGCGCGAGCATCGCATCCCCGGTTACATCCACCGCCGGCTCCGTCAGCATCCCGTTCGCGCTTGTCCTGAAGGCGCGTCGCGCGAATGTCCACTCTTGAGGCGCCCGGGCCCGGTTGAGAAAATCCACCCGCCGGTCCACATGGGAGACGGTGCCTCACGGTGCCTGTCCCGGCCGGCCTTGAACCGGCGCAGCGGAGTTCGCCGACAATGTTCATCCAGACCGAAGCCACGCCGAACCCGGCGACCCTCAAGTTCCTCCCCGGCCGCGTCGTCCTGCCCGAATCCACCTTCGAGGCCCGGGACGCCGAGACCGCGGGCCGCTCGCCCCTCGCCTCCGCGCTGTTCGACGTTCCCGGGGTCGCGGGCGTCTATTTCGGCCACGACTTCGTCTCCGTCACCAAGGCGGAGGACGGTTCGGAATGGGCCCAGGTCAAGCCTGCCGTGCTCGGCGCGATCATGGAGCACTTCCAGTCCGGCGTCCCCGTGATGGCCGAAGGCGGCCTCGACGACCAGGACGGCGAGGAGGAGTTCTACGACGCCGCCGACCACGATACAGTGGTGACGATCAAGGACCTCCTCGAGACGCGCGTCCGCCCGGCGGTGGCCGGCGACGGCGGCGACATCACCTTCCGCGGCTACAAGGAAGGCGTCGTCTACCTGGAGATGAAGGGCGCCTGCTCGGGCTGCCCCTCCTCCACCGCCACCTTGCGCCACGGCGTGCAGAACCTGTTCCGGCACTTCCTGCCGGAGATCCGCGAGGTTCAGGCGATCTGACCTGACGCCGCCGTTCACGGCACGACCAGCGCCGGCGGCCGCGAGCCGCCGGCGTTTTTTATGGCATCCCTGGATCCGGCCGAACGCCGGGTGCCCGCTTCGAGGCTATGTCCGCAACCTCGAAGCATGGACCGCTCCGGATCCGGAGCCCCCGGCCCGTCTTGGCGCCTCAGTACGCCGATCGACAGATTGTAACGTGCTCCTTGTCGGCACGGTAAATCGTTCATGGTAATATCGACTGCATATTTCTGAGCCGATATCCCGCATAAATTCAGTATTTATATTCCATTTTTCGCTAGATGACGTAAGACTTAATCGAATACGATTTATTGAAGTGCTATAGGCGCCATGCCAGATCTCTATCGGAGATCTTGACGTAAGGTTTCGTCGTGCCTCTCGTATCCCGCGGTTTTCCGGGGATTCGCATGAACCTTCTCAGCCGCACGAACATCGTCACCAAGCTGCTCGCGATCACTCT
>NZ_VRVD01000090.1:0-11554 GCF_008040015.1 Methylobacterium sp. WL18
GCTCCCGGCCGGGCCGACGGCCTGCGCCCCGGACGCCTGCCCGTCGGGCGCCACAGGGCGGAGCATGGGATCGCCGACCCGGAAGGCGTGGCTGTTGCGCCAGCTCCGGATGACGACGACCGCCTGAGCGGCCGGCGCCGGGAGCAGGAAGCAGCGGCGGATGACGACGGTGCGCATGTCCGCGTCCCGCCCCCGGCTCGGACCGGCGAGCCAGTCCCCCTGCATGTCGATCGCGGTCCGGGCGAGACCCGGGACCTGGGCGAACTCGATCCCGGACCCGTCCTGGGCCAGGAATTCCAGGCCGAGCGCCGCGAAGTCCTTGGCGTCCGCCGCCGCCTCGGCCGCCGCGCAGAGCACATATGCGGAAAACTCATACCAATGGTCGGCCGGTAACGGACCGAACGTCAGGACGAGCCGCGACCAGCGGTTTCTGTTGCCCACGACATGATCCGCAGCGGTTGCAGAGCTGGAATTCGCGCCCGGCCGTACGGACACCGGCAAGAAGACGTGCGGTTCGCTCATAGGATGTGTGGAACTCGCGGCATTTCGAGCCTCCATTTCAAAGTGCTCGGGTCAAGATCAAGATCTGGCCGGAATTGAAGATCCCGGCAAGAGACCCGCATCGATCGAAATAAATATCTTCAAATTGAATCAAAAAACACAAACCCTCCTGAATTTCTCCAATGGCATCAGGATCACACCAGGCATAAATCCGGTTGGAACCATTGACGCCATGTGTCGTTCCGGCCATTTAGATTCACGAGGCAAATGAATGTTTGCTTCAAACCATGTCTCCATCATTCTCTGGAATGATCAGCTGTGGAGTTCCGGGATAATGTACGTCATTGTCGATGAAAGACCGATGGTGACCGATGGATACGTCGCGAGCTTCGCCCGAGAGGGCATCTCGTCGGTCGGATTATTGGATTCCGATTTCAAGGGCTGGCTACAGACGGCTCCGGCGACGGATCTGGACGCGGTCCAGGGCTTTCTCCTCGGCGATTGCGAGCAGCGCCCCGATCTCCCGGAACTCATCCAGAAGCGGTCGCGGGCGCCGATCATCGCCATGCTCGAGACGCGCTGCCTGACGGAGACCCTGAACCTGTTCACGGCCGGGATCGACGATGTCGTCCGCAAGCCGGTCCACGTGCGCGAGATCCTGGCGCGGACCGAGGCGGTCTGGCGGCGGTCCCATCGCGGGGCGGTCAAGGAGGCGGCTGCGGACCGGACCGAGCGGCTGAGAGTGTATTTCGACGGTCGCGACCCCGACATCGACGGGGAGAAGATCGCCCTGCCGCGGCGCGAGCGCCAGATCCTCGAGTTCCTGGTCCGCAACCGGGGGCGGCGGATGACCAAGGAACAGGTCTTCAACGCCGTCTACGGCGCGTTCACGAGCGATGTCGACGAGAGCGTGGTCGAGGGTCATATCAGCAAGCTGCGCAAGAAGCTCCGCCAGAAGCTGAGCTTCGACCCGATCGAGGTACGCCGCTACCTCGGCTACGCCTTCGTCAGCTGATCGCCGGGCCGCCGCGTCCGGCCCGGACAAGTCAGCCCCCTCGCACCGAACCCTGCCGCCGCGCGAAGGCGGTCCTGCGACCTGCCTCGGCGGCCCGCGGCCGACCCGCCGGCGCGGTCAAGCAGGCCGACGGGCAGCCGGATCGGAACCGATCCTGCAACCGCGGGCGCCCATCGGCCGAAACATCCGCCCGCTCGAGACCCGTCATATCGAGGGTCGCAGGGCTTCGGCAAGAGAGGGAGGCGGCAGGCAGACGGCTCGTCGCAAGCTTCGGACAAGACTGATCGTGCAAAACCCGATCCCGAAGATCACGGCGACCAATAGCCCATCCCGTTTCAAACGCATCCGGCAAGACCTGGTTCCGGATGGATCTGAGGCCGGATCACCGTATTGCTGCCAGTCCGGAGAGCCGACAGGTTATGAACCCGATCTTTCTGCTCAATCTTGCCTCACGGCAGCTCCAGCATCTGTCGACGCGCCAGGCCGTGATCTCCGGCAACATCGCGAATGCCAACACGCCGGGCTATCACGCCCGGGACCTGACCCCGTTCAAGGACATGCTGGACAAGACGACGCTCACGATGGCGGCGACGCAGGCCGGCCATTTCGCGATCGACGGTCCCACGGCGCGGCCGGCCCGCCCGACTCAGGCCGACGGCTGGGACGTGGTCCATTCCGGCAACTCGGTGAACCTCGAAGAGCAGATGATGAAGTCGGGTGAGATCAGCCGCGATCAGGCGCTGAACACCGGCATCGTCAAGGCTTTCAACCGCATGCTGTCCCTGAGCGTGAAGTCATGAGCCTGATCGATCCGCTCGTCGCGTCCTCAAGGATCGCCGCCACCGGGATGGGCGCGCAATCCGAGCGCATGCGCGTGGTGGCCGAGAACATCGCCAACGCGCAATCCACCGGGACGACGGCGGGCGCCGACCCCTACGCCCGCAAGACCATCACGTTCCGCACCGCCCTGGACCGGGCCTCCGGCACCGCCGCGGTGGCGGTGCGCCAGATCGGGCAGGACAAGGCGCCGTTCCGGGTCGAGTACGACCCCGGCAACCCGGCGGCGGACGCGAACGGGACGGTGAAGCTTCCGAACGTGAACATGCTGATCGAGATGGCCGACATGCGCGAGGCCAACCGCTCGTATGAAGCCAACCTCCAGATGATCAAGCAGACCCGCTCGATGGTCTCGAGCATCATCGACCTTCTGAGGCCGTGATGATCCAGTCCCTGTCCGCCCTCTCGAGTCTCACCGACAAGACCGCCGTCTTCGGCGTCCCTCAGTTCGGCCTGGCGACGCCCGGCACCGCCGCCGCCGCGCCCGCGGGGGCGGCGTCCAGCTTCGGCGACCTGCTGACCCAGATCGCGGGCCAGACGCGGGATACTGTGAAGGCCGGCGAGGCGGCGGCCATCTCCGGCATCCAGGGCAAGGCGTCGACGCAGTCCGTGGTCGAGGCGGTGATGTCGGCCGAGCAGAGCCTGCAGACCGCGGTCGCCATCCGCGACAAGGTCGTCGCCGCCTACCAGGAAATCGTCCGCATGGCGATCTGACCGCGCGCCCTGCGCCGGAGAGGCGGGCCTCTCCCCAAGGCGAAGCGCGCGCGGACGTCGCTCGAACACCGTCAAACATCCGGCCGTAAGGACGTCACCATGAGAGCGCTTGCCATCGCGGCCACGGGCATGAATGCCCAGCAGCTGAACGTCGAAGTCATCGCCAACAACATCTCGAACCTGAACACCACGGCGTTCAAGGGCGCGCGGGCCGAGTTCAAGGACCTGATCTACCAGGCCGAGCGGCCGGCGGGCGTCCCGATCCAGGCCGGCGAGGCGGCGATCCCCGAGGGCGCGATGCTGGGCCTCGGCGTCCGGAACTCGGCGATCCGGAACCTGCATCGGCAGGGCCCGCTCGCCAACACGACGAACCCCCTCGATCTGGCGATCAACGGGCGCGGCTGGTTCCAGGTCACCATGCCGAACGGCGAGATCAACTACACCCGGGCCGGCTCGTTCAACAAGAACGCCGACGGGCGCCTCGTCACCGCGGAGGGCTACAGCGTCGATCCGGCGATCATCATCCCGCAGAACGCCGTCGACGTGGTGATCAACGAGACCGGCCAGGTGATGGTGAAGCTCGACGCCCAGCCGCTCCCGCAGACGATCGGCCAATTGGCGCTCGCCAACTTCGCCAACGATGCCGGGCTCGAGCCGCTGGGCAACGGCCTGTACCGGGAGACCCCCGCCTCCGGCCTGCCGGTGACCGGGGTCGCCGGCGATCCGGGCTTCGGCAAGATCCAGCAGGGCTACCTCGAGAACTCCAACGTCGACCCGGTCCGGGAGATCACCAACCTGATCTCGGCCCAGCGGGCCTTCGAGATGAACTCGAAGGTGATCCAGGCCGCGGACGAGATGGCCGGCACCGTCTCGAAGGGCATGCGCTGAGATCATGATCCGGGGATATCCTTTCGGGAGACGGTGCGTCGCGGGCACGGCTCGGGGGCTGCGCGCGGCCTGCGCGCTCGGCCTCGCGGCCGCTCCGGCCGCCGCCGCGGAACAGACGTTCCCGGTGCCGGTGGCGACGATCTACACGGGCGACGTCATCAAGCCGACGATGCTGCGGGACCAGACCTATCCGGAGAACTTCAAGCCGCGGATGCCGGCGGTCGAGACGGCCGCGCGCGCGGTCGGCAAGGTCGCGAAGCGGACGCTCCTGCCCGGCGAGGTGATCCCGTCGGGCGCCCTCGACGAGGTCAAGCTCGTGACCCGCGGGTCGCCGACCGTGATCGTGTTCGAGGAGCGCGGCATGGTCATCTCGACCCTGGGCACGGCGCTCGCGAACGCCACCGTGAACGAGCCGGTCACCGTGCGGAACACCGCCACCGGCCGCCTGATCCAGGGCGTCGTCCAGCCCGACGGCCGCGTGAAGACCGGCGGGCAGCCGTGATGCGCCGCCTGCTCCCCCTGCTCCTGATCGGCCTCGGCCTCGGCCTCTGGTCGGCGCCCGCCCTCGCGGCCACGCGGATCAAGGACATCGCGGCGCTCCAGGGCGTCCGCGACAACCAGGTGGTCGGCTACGGCCTCGTCACCGGCCTGCAGAGCACCGGCGACACCCTGCGCAACTCGCAGTTCACGGAGCAATCCCTGCAATCGATGCTGGACCGGCTCGGCATCAACGTGCGCGACCAGCGGATGCGGACCCGCAACGTCGCGGCCGTGATGGTGACGGCCAACCTGCCGGCCTATGTCGAGCCGGGGTCGCGCATCGACGTCAGCGTGAATTCGCTGGGCGACGCGACCTCCCTGCGGGGCGGCACCCTGCTGATGACGCCGCTGGCCGGCGGGGACGGGCAGGTCTACGCGGTGGCGCAGGGCGCGCTCGCCGTCTCCGGCTTCAGCGCGACCGGCCAGGCCGAGTCGCTGGTCTCGGGCGTGGCGACGGCGGCCCGGATCCCCAACGGCGCGCTGGTCGAGCGGGCGGTGGCGGGCACGTTCCGGGACCTGCCCGGCATGTCGCTGGAGCTGAAGAACCCGGATTACCGCACCGCCATCCTGATCTGCGACGCCATCAACGCCTACACGCTCCAGCGCTACGGGCGCCGCGCCGCGAGCCCGCGCGACTACCGCACCGTGGTGCTGACCCGCCCCGGGCATGTCGGGCGCACGCGGTTCATGGCCGAGATCGGCGAGTTGTCGGTTCAGCCGGATACACCGGCGCGGGTGGTGATCGACCAGCGCACCGGCACCGTGGTCATCGGCCGGAACGTGCAGATCTCCACGGTGGCGGTCACCCACGGCGACCTGACGGTCCGGATCACCGAGACCCCGCAGGTGTCGCAGCCGGCGCCGTTCTCCGACGGGCAGACCGCGATCGTGCCGCGGACCGACATCAACGCCGCCGAACAGACCGCCCGCCTCGCCGTGGTCTCGGGGCCCGACCTGCAGAGCCTGGTCCGCGGCCTCAACAATGTCGGCATGAAGCCGACCGACGTGATCGCCATCCTGCAGGCGGTGAAGACGGCGGGGGCCCTGCAGGCGGAGCTGGTGATCCAATGACCGTCCCGGTCCGCCAGCGCCGCGCCGGCCTGCGCCGCCGGTTTGCCCTCGCCCTCGCGGCGGCGGCCCTCCTGCCGGCTGCCGAGGTCGCGGCTCAGCAGAAGCCGGGCGAGCAAGCGCAGCAATATTGCAGCAGCATCGCCAATGCCGCCGCCGATGCCCGGTTCGCCTGGCAGAAGGAGACGCTCACGGCGCTGTCCAAGGACATCGAGGTCCGGATCGGCCAGCTGGAGGCCAAGCGCGCCGAGTACGAGGAATGGCTGAAGCGTCGGCAGATGTTCCTCGCCAAGGCGGACGAGAGCGTCACGGCGATCTACGCCAAGATGAAGCCCGAGGCGGCCTCGCAGCAGCTAACCGCCATGGACAGCGAGGCGGCGGCGGCGATCCTGACGCGGCTCGACCCGCGCGCCGCCAGCGCGATCATGAACGAGATGGAGCCCGGCCGGGCGGCGCGGCTGGCCAACGTCATCACCAACACCCCGAAGAAGGCGGCGCCGCCCCGGCCCGAGCCGGCTCCGAGCACCCCGCCCGAATCCGGTTCGGACGCGGGGAGCCCCCAACCGCAGAACAGTGAGAAATCAGGATGAAGCGGCTGGCTGCCATCGCGGCTCTGTGGACCCTCGGGGCCTGCGCGACCCCCGTCCAGGAGATCGGCCGCGCCCCGGCGATGAGCCCGGTCGGGCTCGGGATCAACGCGAATCACGACGCCGTGCCGCCGCTGTTCACCGCGACGCAGCGGTCGGGCTACCATTCGACCTGGGCACAGCAGAGCGCCGACCTGTTCCAGGACCCGCGCGCCAAGAACGTCGGCGACGTGCTGACCGTGATGATCGAGATGAACGACAAGGCGCAGTTCGACAACGCGACCGACCGGTCCCGCGATTCGCGGTCCAAGATGAGCCTCGACGTCGAGCTCGACCTGTTCGGCCTCAACCCGGAATCGAAGAACAAGTACGAGGTCAACGGCAACACCTCGACCAAGGGTCAGGGCTCGATCGACCGCAAGGAGCAGCTCCGGCTCTCCGTCGCGGCCATCGTGACGAACGTGTTCCCCAACGGCAACATGATGATCAGCGGCTCCCAGGAGGTGCGGGTCAATTACGAGATCCGCGTCCTGAACATCGCCGGCATCGTCCGGCCGCGGGACATCTCGCGCAAGAACACCATCGACTACGACAAGATCGCCGAGGCGCGGGTCTCCTATGGCGGCCGGGGCCGCCTGATGGAGGTGCAGCAGCCCGGCGCGGTGCAGCAGGTCTACGACCTGGTCGCGCCGTTCTGACACGACCGCGGAAACCCGACTCATGGCGTCCGATGCCGAGCCTCCGCGCTCCAAGCTCCGCTGGCTGCTCCTGCTCGCCGGGCTCACGGTCCTGGCGATCGGGGTCGGGGGGGCGAGCGGCCTGTTCATGATCTCCACGATCGAGAAGGCCGTGACCGAGCGGAGGAAGCTCGAGGACGAGCAGGTCCAGAAGGTCGTCGCCTACGATACGAGCTTCGGCGTGACGAATATCGGCACGGTGGTGACCAACCTCGCCACGCCCAGCGACGTCTGGATCCGGCTCGAAGCCTCGATCGTGACCAAGACCGGAACCTTCCCGAATCCCGATCCCATCGCGGCCGAGATCCGCCAGGACCTGCTCGGCTACCTGCACACCCTGTCGATCGCGCAGATCGAAGGGCCGAGCGGCCTCGCCCACCTGCGCGAGGATCTGACCGAGCGGGTCCAGCTGCGGTCCAACGGCCAGGTCCGCGGCTTCTTCATCGAGACGCTCGTCGTCCAATAGGCCCCTGTCCGGCCGCATCGGGGATGCGCGTCCGGCGAACATCAGGATCGGTCCCGCCATGCTGCGCCGCGTCGTCCTCGCGGGCTCGCTGAGTCTCGTCGCCACGGCGGCGAGCGCCCAATCGTTCAGCCTGGATCAGGTCCTGCCGCCCGGGAACGGGTCGATGAGCGGGAAGATGATCCAGCTCATCGCGCTGCTGACCGTGCTCTCGGTCGCGCCGGGCCTCCTCGTGATGATGACGAGCTTCACGCGATTCGTCGTGGCGCTGTCGTTCCTGCGCTCGGGGCTCGGCCTGCAGGGCGCGCCGGCCAACATGGTGCTGATCAGCCTGTCGCTGTTCATGACCTTCTACGTGATGGGCCCGACCTTCGACCGCGCCTGGCAGGACGGCGTCCGCCCGCTCACCGAGAACCGGATCTCGGAGGAGGAGGCCTTCGCCAAGGTGACCGAGCCGTTCCGGGCGTTCATGCTGACCCATGTCCGCCCGAAGGACCTCGACACCTTCGCGGACATGGCGGCGGCCGCCTATCCGAAGGCGCAGCCCGGCAGCAAGACCGACCTCCGGGTGCTGATTCCGGCCTTCATGATCTCCGAATTGCGCCGCGGCTTCGAGATCGGCTTCCTGATCGCGCTGCCCTTCCTGGTCATCGACATGGTGGTGGCGGTGATCGTCATGGCGATGGGCATGATGATGATGCCACCGACGGTGTTCTCGTTGCCGTTCAAGGTCTTGTTTTTTGTATTGATCGACGGGTGGAATCTATTGATCAGCGGACTCGTAAGATCTTATTTTTGATTTTTTAACGATTGCAAGACAAAAAATACGCCTTCGGCATGATTCATGGCCCGATCATGAGCGCCACTGTTGACTTGCCGTTGAAAACCCTGCATCCCGTTTCTGTCGATGGATGGTTGATCGAGCCGGGAACGGCGATCCGGTCAGACATTCGATCGCGAGATCGATAGCGGATTGATCGCGTGTTTGGCACGCTGGATCAAAGGCATGACGCCGCCCTGCTATGCCGGTGAAAATCCGACATGTCCCCTGACTATCTTCCTCTGAAGGGACATCTTTATGTCGAGTCTGTTGACAAACACCGCCGCGCTGACGGCGCTTACCACCCTCAAGCTTACCAACCAGACGCTCGAAGATTCGAGCAACCATGTCGCGACCGGCCTGAAGGTCGCCACCGCCAAGGATAGCGCCGCCTATTGGTCGATCGCCACCACGCTGCGCTCGGACAACGGTGCCACCAGTTCCGTAAAGGACGCCCTCGGCCTCGGCGGGAACTCCGTGAACGTCGCGTCTCAAGGCCTGACCAAGGCAACGGAACTCCTGACCACGCTGCAGAAGCTGGTGGCCGGTGCTTCGTCCGTAAGTGAGGACCGGTTCCAGATCCAAGGCCAAATCGATGCCGTGGTGAAGCAGCTGAAGCAGGTCGCGACTGGCGCGTCACAGAGCGGCGAGTCGTGGCTGTCGGTCGATTCCACCACAGGCAACGGCTATCAGGCCAACCGCAAGATCGTGTCGTCCTTCACCCGGATCGACGGCAACATCTCGATCGACAGCATCACGGTCCGCGTGGACGACATCAAGCTTTACGACAAGAACCGCACCGATGGCGCTGCGGGCACGGACGCGGATGCGACGGGCGGCACGACCTGGAATACCGCTCAGACCTCTTGGAAAACGGCGCAGGATACGTATGCTGGCAGCAAGCAGACCGATACCGACTTGACGACATACAAAACGGCAAAGGCGACATACGACAAGGCCAAGAAGGACTACGAAGCCGACCTCGTGGCCAAGAACAACTCGGCCAAAGCGGGCACCGACGGTACTGGCGGCCTCTTGGACAAGCAGTTCGCAGTTTTCGGCGCCGACAATAACGGCTACCTGAAGCAGTATCAGCTGTCGATCGATACAATCAGCATCACTGACGTGAATGCCACCGACCTTAGCAAGGTCCGTGCCTATACTGCACTCATTGACAAGGTTCAGAAGGCTGTCGTCAGCGCAGCCGGCTCGCTTGGCTCCATTCAAAGCCAGGTCGCCTCGCAGCAGAACTTCCTCGACTCGCTGACGAAGACCAACGCGAGCAGCATCGGCACGCTGGTGGATGCGGACATGGAAGAGGAGTCGACCCGACTGAAGGCCCTTCAGGTCCAGCAGCAGCTCGGCGTGCAGGCGCTCACGATCGCCAACACCTCCACCCAGCAGATCCTGAGCCTGTTCCGCGGCTAAGTTCCGGGTCCCTGACCCTTACGAGCCTCATCGCTTCGGTCTGAGGCGGGCCGCGCATCTTCGGGTGCGCGGCCCTTTTGTTTGTGTTGGCCTGCCGGGCGCCACCTCCGCGCAAGGTTGATCCGGCAGGCTGGTGCCGAGCCACTGCGGTGGAAGCGGTGGAAGCTGAGTCGTGTCGATGCCCGGTCGTGAGCACCTCGAAAAGCTATGGACCAATATCCTGGAGCTTGGCCCGCGGCGGCTGATCGCCCTGGGCCTCGTGGGCCTCACCGTGTTCGTGACCGTGGGCCTGGGCGCCTATTACCTCAGCCGCCCGCTGCGTGAGCCCCTCTATACCGGCCTGAGCCGCGACGACGTCGGCCGCATGGCCGCCGTGCTCAAGGATGCCGGCGTCCCGTTCGACGTCAGCTCCGACGGCACCGCCCTCCTGGTCAGCTACGGGCAGACCGCCCAGGCCCGCATGCTGCTCGCCGAGAAGGGCCTGCCCCAGAGCGGCAAGGCCGGATACGAGCTGTTCAACGACCTGGGCTCGCTGGGCCTGACCTCGTTCATGCAGGACATCACCCGGGTCCGGGCCCTCGAGGGCGAGATCGCCCGCACGGTCCAGACCCTCAAGGGCGTCAAGGCCGCCCGGGTCCATATCGTGATGCCCGATCCCGGCTCGTTCCGCCGGGAGCAGCAGCCGGCCTCGGCCTCCGTGGTGGTGCGCACGGAGCCCGCCAACGATCCCTCGACCGCGCCCGCCATCCGCCAGCTGGTGGCGGCGGCCATCCCCGGCATGAAGCCCGACAAGGTGACGGTGCTCAACACCGACGGGACGATCCTGCTGTCGGGCGACGACGCCACCACGGCGCCGGCCGGCCGCATGGCGACCCTCGAACAGCTCACCAACCGCGAGATCCAGGACAACATCCGCCGGACGCTGACGCCCTATCTGGGGACCAACAATTTCGAGGTCAGCGTCGTCGCGCGGCTGAACACGGACAAGACCCAGACCAACGAGACGCTGTTCAACCCGGACCAGAAGGTCGAGCGCGGGACCCGGGTGATCAAGGAGACGGAGAACTCGCAGAACCGTGCCGCCCAGCGGCCGACCACCGCCCAGCAGAACCTGCCCAACCAGAACGTCCAGTCCGGCGGCGGGGAGAATTCGACGTCTGAGAGTCAGCGCCGCGAGGAGCAGACGAACTACGAGATCTCGTCGAAGACGATCCAGACCGTCAGCGACGGCTACTCCGTGAAGAACCTGTCCGTCGCCGTGCTGGTGAACCGCTCCCGGCTGGAATCGCTGGCCAACCCCGGGGGCAAGGATACCGGCAAGATCGAGCTGGAGCCTCGGATCGCCGAGATCGAGCAGCTTGTCGCCTCCGCATCGGGGTTCAACAAGGCGCGCGGCGACCAGATCAAGGTGGCGGCGGTGAGCTTCGTCAACGAGGGCCAACCCCTCGCCCCCGTCCCCCCGCTCGGGATCGGCGACGTCCTGATGCGCCAGTCCGGCACCCTGATCAACGCGGCCACGATCCTGATCGTCGGGTGCCTGCTGATCTGGTTCGGCCTGCGTCCGGCCGTCAACGCGATCCTCGCCCGGTCGCCGGAGACCGAGACGGAGCTGGCGCTGTCCGCTCCGGAGGCGGACGCCCTCGAGATGTTCCAGGCGGAGCAGGGCGCCCTGTCGGAGGAGCCCAATCTCATCGAGGACCTGACGGAGCGGATGGCGCACTCGCCGATCCGGAAGCTCGAGCAACTGGTCGAACTCGATGAGGAGCAGGTCGCCAACATCCTGAAGCAGTGGCTCAGCCGCGACGAGGCCGCGTGATGGCTGACGCCCCCCCCGTCTGGACCGTCTTCTCGGGATCGGGCCAGCGCTCCTCCTCGACCCTGGCCGCGCTGATTCCCAAGCGCGTGGATCCGGTGCCGCCGCCGGCGCCGGCCCCGAGCCCGCCGGACGTGGACGCC
>NZ_VRVD01000910.1:0-1449 GCF_008040015.1 Methylobacterium sp. WL18
GCCGCGTCGCGCCGCGCCGCCGCCGGTGTTCACCCCCGTCCCGGTGTTCACCTGGACCGGCTTCTACTTCGGTATCAACGCCGGCTACGCGTTCGACGCCAGCAGCACCGACAGCAACCGCGGCTTCGTGCAGACTGCCGGCAGCCCGGCCGTTCTCGGTGCCGGCGGCCTCGTGCCGTACCGCGCCCTCGCGCCGCTCGGCTCGTCGCTGATCTACAACCAGAACAACCGCGAAGGCTTCTCCGGCGGTGGCCAGATCGGCTACAACTACCAGTTCACCCCGGGCTCGGGCGTCGTGATCGGCTTCGAGGCCGACGCGCAGTACCTCGATTTCGGTGGCCGTCCGCGCTACGCCACGAACGCCGCCGCCATCAACCCGGGCTTCATCCCGGTCAACGGCACCCTGAACACGCTGGACTTCTTCGGCACCGTGCGCGGCCGCCTCGGCTACGCCTTCGACAAGACCCTCGTGTACGCCACCGGCGGCTTCGCTTACGCCACGGGCGACCAGGGCACCCAGGGCGTCGCGTTCCAGAACTTCGCTGGCAGCCGCGACAACTTCAAGACCGGCTACACCGTCGGCGGCGGCGCCGAGTTCGCGCTCCCCACCGACTCGTTCCTGAACTTCTTCCGCTCGTCGGCGGTGACGTTCAAGGTCGAAGGCCTGTACGTGAGCCTGGACCGCAACCGCACCGGCCTGCCGCTGGTCGGCGCCTCCCTCAACACCGGCGCCGTCCTGCCGGTCTACGCCGTCACCGGCAACACCAGCCGCAACACGAACGACTTCGCCGTCGTCCGCGCCGGCCTGAACTACAAGTTCGGCTCGTACTAAGATCGAACGCTTGGTCCCGGGCGCGAAGCCCGGGACTTGAAAACGGGTCTCGAAACAGAGAAAGCCCGGCCTCGCGGCCGGGCTTTCTTTTTGGCGTCACATCGGACGCGTCAGGCGCTTACGCGACCTGCGCGCCGATCCAGCGGGAGAGGTCGCCCTTCGGGGCGGCGCCGACCTTCTGGTCGACCCGCTCGCCGTTCTTGAACAGCAGCAGCGTCGGGATCGAGCGGATGCCGTACTGGGCGGCGATCTGCGGGTTCTCGTCGACGTTGACCTTGGCGATCTTCACCTTGCCCTGGAGATCGGTGGCGATCTCTTCGAGCGCCGGGCCGATCTGGCGGCAGGGGCCGCACCATTCCGCCCAGAAATCGACCACGACGGGCTCGGCGGACTTGAGAACGTCCTGCTCGAAGCTCGCGTCGGTTACTTTGACCGTCGCCATAACGTCACCTTTCAGAACCGGCCGCCGATCGGGCGGCCTCGGACGGGCAGGGGCCCGCGCGGTTCGATCAGACTTGGCGACGGGCCGCCGCGCGGTCAAGCAGTCCACCCGCCGATGCATGGGGGCGTCTTCAGGGGCGCATTGCGATAGGCGCTGGCGCATGTCGGGTGGGGGA
>NZ_VRVD01000911.1:0-1449 GCF_008040015.1 Methylobacterium sp. WL18
GGGGTCCGGAGAACAGGCCGCCGGAGCCGGCCTCCCAGACCGAGACCGAGACCATGTCGCCGATGCCGATCACCGGCTCGGTGGAGGGGCGGTGGTCGCCGAAGGAGGCGAGCAGGCTGTCGAGGGGGCGACCGCGCAGGGCCTCGATCACGGATGGGGTGACGTCGATGATCTCGTAGCGGGCGAGCGTGCCGCCGTCGGCGGTGGCGACTTCCGCGCCAGCCTCGATCGCGCTGGCCGTCGGACCCGCCGCGGGCAGGTACGTGCAGCCGCCGATGGACCCTGCCGCGAGGGCGGCCATCAGCGCTGAGAGCGCCGTCTTACGCAGCATCACAGAGACTTCTCCTCGCCGGCCTCCGCGCCATCGCTGGCTCGGACCGGGACATCCATGGTGACCGCCAAACGCTGCGATCGCTTTAACGGCCGCGTCGAACGGGCGGGCACCGTGCGGAACCCACTTCTCGGACAGCTTCGCTATCGGCCGGCAATGCGTCACCAGCGTGGCACTGTCGAGCTTGTTACCGTCAAGCTTAACCTTATCGCGTCCTTGCCGGCCTGTCCGCAAGGGTGCTGGCGAGGGTGGACCGCAGCTCCCGTCCAAGGGCGTCGGCGGTGATGTCGAGGCGGCGCGGCGTCACCTGAGGGCCGCCGAACCGGAACACGGCGTAATCCGTCGCCTGACCGCCGAAGCCAGGCTTGCAGGTCGGCAGCGAGGGCGCGTGGTCTCCTAAGACGCAGAGTGTAATGGTCTGGCCGCGCTCGCGCGCCAGGGCGTCGAGCCCGGCCACGAGGTTCTCGACCATCCGCCCGGTATTGACCACGTGGTGGAGGTACTGTGCCTCCGGGGCGTCGATCCCGGGCAGCCGACCGGGTTTCCACGGTCCGTGGTTCTCCATCGTGACGCAGAATAGGAACAGCGGCGTGCGCCGCCCCCGGATCTCGTCCAGCAGGCGCTCGCCGAGCGCCACGTCGCCGACATAGGGGCCGACCCGGGGGGCCGCCTCGAACGCCTCGCCCATCACCAGGTCGCCGAAGCCGAAGGCCTGCATGACCTTCGCCCGGCGGAAGAAATCCCGGTGGAACGGGTGGAGGAACAGGGTGCCGTAGCCCCGGCCCCGGGCCAGCCGGGCCAGGCTGGTCGGCTCGTCGCCGCTGCGGGAGGTGTAGGGATCGTACCGGCCGAAGCCGAGGCTGTCGGAGGGCCGGCCGGTCAGCACGGCGTGCTCGCTGCGCATCGTGTAGGCACCGTGCGCGGGAACCCGAAGCCGGCCGTATTGCGCGGCCCGGGTGCGGAACAGCTCCATCGCGGGCAGTGCCGGGCCGCCGAGGCGCTCCGGGTCGATGAACGATTCGAGCTGGATCACCACGACCACGTCGTCGCCCGGGCCGGCCGGCAGCACCGGCACGTCCGGGACCGGGGCGCTGCCCGCCAGCGCCCGGGCCGTGTAG
>NZ_VRVD01000912.1:0-1446 GCF_008040015.1 Methylobacterium sp. WL18
CCCGGGCGCCGCGCCCGGCCGCCATCCGGGCGGTCGCGAGGCCGATGCCGGACGATGCGCCGGTGATCACCACGACCTGCTCGCGGAGCGGCTTGTGCTTCATCGCTCTTCCCCACATCTGCGATCCGCGCGGCCGGCCATGCGACGCCGGCGCGTTCACGCGCATGAGGTTAGTCGCCCGTCGGTCCGTACGGTTCCGCCTTGGTCGGGGGTGATCGCGTCGCAGGCGTCGCCGTCGCCCGGCTGATCCTGGGGGATCGCGTGCAGCGTGGCGGGGTAGTCCTCGGCGCGGGCATCCTTATCTCTGTGCGGACCATGACATCCTCAGTGACAGCCTGCCCGACCCCCGAAGACGCAACCGAAGATACGATGCGGATTCCGCGCCGGATCCCGTCGGTGGAACGTCTCGTCGGCGGGGCCGCGGAGGAAATGCTCACCGCCTATGGGCGCACGGCCGTCACCGCAGCCGTGCGGGCCGTCCTCGCCGGGATCCGTGCGGAGGGGGGCTCCGTGCCGGACGAGGCGGCGATCCGTGAGGCGGTTGCGCAAAACCTTGCGGCCGAGCGGCGGGTGTCCCTGCGGCCGGTCTTCAACCTCACCGGCACGGTGCTGCACACCAATCTCGGCCGGGCGCTCCTGCCGCGCTCCGCCGCCGAGGCCGTGGCCGCCGTGATGGTCCAGGCGAGCAACCTCGAATTCGATCTCGCCACCGGGGCACGGGGCGAGCGCGACGACCACGTCGAGGGCCTGATCTGCCGCCTGACCGGGGCCGAGGCCGCGGTGGTCGTCAACAACAATGCCGCCGCGGTCCTGCTGGTGCTGAACGCCCTGGCGATGCGCAAGGAGGTGGTGGTCTCGCGCGGCGAGCTGGTGGAGATCGGCGGCTCGTTCCGGGTGCCCGACGTGATGGTCCGCGCCGGCTGCCGCCTGCGCGAGGTCGGCACCACCAATCGGACCCATCTGCGCGATTTCGCCGACGCCCTGGGACCGCGCACCGGCCTGGTCATGAAGGTGCATCCGAGCAACTACGCAATCACCGGCTTCACCGCCGAGGCGGACCCGGTCGCGCTCCACGCCCTCTGCCGGGAACAGGGCGTGCCGCTGGCGGAGGATCTCGGCAGCGGCAGCCTCGTCGACCTCGCGGCCTACGGCCTGCCCCCGGAGCCCACCGTCCGGGCCGCGCTGGCGCGCGCCGACATCGTGACCTTCAGCGGCGACAAGCTCCTCGGTGCCGTCCAGTGCGGGATCATGGCCGGACGGAAGGACCTGATCGCCCGGGTGCGCAAGAACCCGCTGAAGCGGGCGCTGCGAGTGGACAAGATGACCTACGCGGCCCTGGAGGCGGTGCTACGGCTCTACCTGCATCCCGAGCGGCTGGCCGAGGAGTTGCCGACCCTGCGGCTGCTCACCCGACCGCGCGCGGCGGTCGACGCGCAGGCCCGGGCC
>NZ_VRVD01000913.1:0-1445 GCF_008040015.1 Methylobacterium sp. WL18
CCGGTGGCCTTGGCGACCGCGTCCGGGAACTTGGCCGGGTGCGCGGTGGCCAGGGCGACGACGGGGGTTGCGGGATCCCGCTCCAGGAGCCGGCGGCCGGCGCGCACCCCGATGGCGCTGTGGGGATCGAGCACGATCCCGGTGGCGGCCTGGGTCAGGGCGATCTCTTCCATCACGTCGGGCTCCGGCACCGCGACGGCGTCGAACTCGGAGCGGATTGAGGCCAGGATCTCCGGGCTCAAGGAGAAGCCGCCGGACTGCTTCAGCCCGGACATCAGCCGCGACAGCGCCGAGGCGTCGCGGCCGAGCGCCTCGAACAGCAGCCGCTCGAAATTCGAAGAAATCTGGATGTCCATGGAGGGGGAGGTCGTGGGCACGACGCCGCGCAGCGCGTAGGCGCCGTGCTCCAGGGTACGCACCAGGATGTCGTTGGCGTTGGTGCCGATCATCAGCCGCTCGATCGGCAGCCCCATCCGCTTGGCGACCCAGCCGGCGAGCACGTCGCCGAAATTGCCGGTCGGCACCGCGAAGGAGACCGGCCGGTGGGGCGCGCCGAGCGCCACCGCGCTGGTGAAGTAGTACACCGCCTGCGCCGCGACCCGGGCCCAGTTGATCGAGTTGACCCCGGACAGGCGCACGGAATCGGCGAAATCCGCGTGCTGGAACAGGGCTTTGACCAGGTTCTGGCAATCGTCGAAGGTGCCGTCCACGGCGAGCGCGTGGACGTTCTGGGCCGGCACCGAGGTCATCTGCCGCCGCTGGACCTCCGACACGCGCCCGTGCGGGTAGAGGATGAAGATGTCGACCCGGTCGAGGTCCCCGAACGCCTCGACGGCGGCCGAGCCGGTATCGCCCGAGGTCGCGCCCACGATGGTGGCGCGGGTGTCGCGCTTGGTGAGCACGTGGTCCATCAGCCGCCCGAGCAGCTGCATCGCCACGTCCTTGAAGGCCAGCGTCGGCCCGTGGAAGAGCTCCAGCAGGAACAGGTTGTCGTCGAGCTGGGTCAGCGGGCAGACCGCCGGGTGCCGGAAGGTGGCGTAGGATTCGTCGATCATCCGGTCGAGATCGGTGTCTTCGATCTCGCCATCGATCAGCGGGCGCAGCACGCGCTTGGCCACCTCCGCGTAGGGCTTGCCGGCGAAGCCGGCGATCTCCGCCCGGCCGATCTGCGGCCAGGTCTGCGGCACGTAGAGTCCGCCGTCGCGGGCGAGGCCTGCGAGGAGGGCATCCGAGAACGAGAGCGGCGCGGCCTCGCCGCGGGTCGAGACGTGGAGCACAGGGGCCTCCGGGAGGAAGGCGCCCCCTCTACACGATGCGGGCGGACCTGTCGAAAGTCCGGGCGGTCGCGGCGGGCCCGCGCGGTTTAACCGGGCCTGAACGGGCCGGTTCAGGACCGGTTGCGCCGCCGCGCCTAGGACCGGATCACCCCCGCGGCACCCCGGTTC
>NZ_VRVD01000914.1:0-1444 GCF_008040015.1 Methylobacterium sp. WL18
CCACCGAGCCGATCCCGAAGAACGCGCCGTGGTTCAGCGCGGTGACCAGCCGGGCGACCACCAGCATGGCATAGCTGTCGGCGATGGCCGCGAGCAGGTTGCCGAGCGTGAAGATCGCCATCAGCCCGACCAGCAGCCGGCGCCGCGGCACCCGGGCCGCGGCCAGCGTCATCAGCGGCGCCCCGACCTGGACGCCGAGCGCGTAGGCGCTGACCACCAGGCCGGCGGCGGGAATCGAGACGCCGAGATCCCCGGCCATGAGCGGCAGCATGCCCATCGGGGTGAACTCCGTGACGCCGATGCCGAAGGCGCCGACCGCCAGGGCCAGCAGGGGAGGATTGATCGCCATGAGGAGGCTCCGGTTGTTCCGGAGACGCACGTGACGGATTCGGCGTGAGGGGAGTAGCCCAGTGGCGGGACCGAGATCTGTGCGTTTCAGTCATAAATCCCAGTGGGAGGGACGATCAGCGGGTCCGTCACCCGCTTGCGCGGCCGGGCATGCGACCGACCCACAGGATTGCGGATTGTTGCACTCAGTGGTACAGATACCAGTCATCGCGGTCCGGGCCGGTGCGATGATTCTGGGCTTTCACGATGCGCTCACACAGGCTGTTTTCGCCGGGCGTTGCCCCAAAGGTTTTCCGGCCGACCTATTCAAAGCGACACGCCGCAAGCTCATCGCATTGAATGCCGCAACGTCGCTCGACGACCTCAACGATCGACCGGGGACCAGGCTTCATCCGTTGAGCAGGGATCGCGTGGGTCAGCACGCTATCGCGGTCAACGACCAATTCCGCATCTGTTTCATCTGGACCGCCTCCGGTCCCGACCGGGTCGAGTTCACCGACTATCACTGAGGCATTCGGCCTTGCCCGAGGGTGTCATGACGACCACCGACGACAAGATTCATCCCATGGCACACAGCGCCGAAACCATCGCCGATCTGCGCCGGATCTTCGACCGGGCGGAGGCGTTCGATGCGCATCCGCCGGTCCACCCCGGCGAGATCCTGCGCGAGGAATTCATGGCCCCCTTCGGCCTCTCGGCCGGCGCCGTCGCGCGCGCACTGGGGCTGCCGCGCTCGCGGATCGAGCGGATCGTGAAGGAGGAGATCGGCATCAGCACCGATACGGCGCTCCGGCTGGCCCGGCTGTTCCGGACCTCGCACCAGTTCTGGCTCAATCTGCACATGCAGTTCGAGAGCGAGACGCTGCTCTCGGCCATCGGCGACGAGCTCGCCCGCATCACGCCCGTCCCGGACGCCGCCTGAGTGCCTCGCCGGAGGTCGTCCGGTCCGCGCCTGCACATGGCCGAATCGCCGGCCGATCGTTAGGCCGGCGCGGCGGATCGGGATCCGTGCAGGGGTGTCACGCATGCAGCGCGACGGGGTCGACCGCGCCGGGGACATGGCCGTGTTCGTGGCGGTGGCGGAGGCCGGCAGCCT
>NZ_VRVD01000915.1:0-1443 GCF_008040015.1 Methylobacterium sp. WL18
GGTGGCGACGGCGCCCGCGCAGGGGCTGCCGGCGAGCCACCTCCTCGATCAGCTTGCACGCATCGAGGACAAGTGCTCGCGGATCGAGGACAAGTACGCGCGCTCCGAGTCCCTGCTGTCGCGGGTCGAGGACAAGGTCGAGAACGCCGCCAACCGGATGAATGAATCCGCCCGGCAATCCGACCTCGCGGCCCTGCGCACCGAGATGCGTGGGCTCGCCGACCGGACCCGGCGCCTGCCCGGCACCGGCGCGCTGGTGCTCACCGCCGTGATCACCGCGATCCTCACCGTCGTGCTGATGGTGGCGGTGCAGCGCCTCAACCTCGACCGCCTGATTCCGGTGCCGGCCGCCACGTCCGGCACCACCGTCCAATAACAGCCCTCGACCCGCACAGGACCGCATGAGCGCCTTCCGCACCCTCGACGACGCCGGCGCCCTGACGGGCAAGCGCGTGCTGATGCGCGTCGATCTCAACGTTCCGATGGAGGACGGCCGCGTCACCGACGCGACCCGCATCGAGCGCGTCGTCCCGACCATCCGGGAGGTCGCCGAGAGGGGCGCCAGGGTGATCCTGCTGGCCCATTTCGGCCGCCCCAAGGGCAAGCGCGAGCCGAAGGAATCCCTGGAGCCGGTGGTTCCGGCGCTGAGCCGCGCGCTCGGCCGCACCGTCGCCTTCGCGGCCGATTGCGTCGGCGACGACGCAGCGCAGGCGGTTGCGGCGCTCAAGGACGGCGACGTCCTGCTCCTGGAGAACACCCGCTACCATTCCGGCGAGGAGAAGAACGACGCGGCCTTCGCCGACGCGCTCGCTTCCAACGGCGACGTCTACGTCAACGAGGCGTTCTCCGCGGCCCACCGCGCCCACGCCTCCACCGAGGGCCTGGCCCATCGCCTGCCGGCCTATGCGGGCCGCGAGATGCAGGCCGAGCTCGAGGCTCTGACCAAGGGCCTCGAAGCGCCGCAGCGGCCGGTGATCGCGCTGGTCGGCGGCGCCAAGGTGTCGTCCAAGATCGACCTTTTGGAGAACCTCGTCGCCAAGGTCGACATGCTGGTGATCGGCGGCGGCATGGCCAACACCTTCCTGCACGCGCAGGGCAAGGCGGTGGGCAAGTCCCTGTGCGAGAAGGACCTCGCCGAGACCGCCCTGCGCATCCTGGCGGCCGCGGACAAGGCCGGCTGCCGGATCATCCTGCCGGTGGACGCGGTGGCGGCGACCGAATTCAAGGCCCAGGCCCCGCACGAGACCGTACCGGTGGATTCGGTGCCGGAGGGCAGCATGATCCTTGATGCCGGACCGCGCTCGGTGTCCGAGATCAACGCCGCCATCGACGGTGCCAAGACCCTGGTCTGGAACGGCCCGCTCGGGGCCTTCGAGCTTGCACCCTTCGACGCCGCCACGGTGGCCGCCGCCAAGCACGCGGCCGCGCGCACCGAGGCCGGCC
>NZ_VRVD01000916.1:0-1438 GCF_008040015.1 Methylobacterium sp. WL18
CCGTAGCGCCGCTCCAGGTGCCGGCGTCCGCCGTCGCGCAGGGCCAACCCGAAATGCACCAGCCCGACCGGCTTCTCGGCGCTGCCGCCGCCGGGGCCTGCAATACCTGTGATCGCCACCGCGACCGTGGCACGCGAGGCCGAGAGCGCCCCGCAGGCCATCGCCCGGGCCACGTCCTCGCTGACGGCGCCGTGCCGGCGGATCAGGTCCATCGGCACCCCGATCGCCTCCGCCTTGGCCTCGTTCGAGTAGGTGACGTAGCCGCGCTCGACCACCGCCGAGGAACCCGGCACCGCGGTGAGCAGCCCCGCCACCAGTCCCCCGGTGCAGGATTCGGCCGTGACGATCGTGCGACCGGCCTCGGCGTAGGCCGCGACCAGCGCCTCGGCGCGGTCGAGAAGCTCCGTGTCGTCGATCATCGCGCGCGGTTCGCCCTGGGCCGGAGCGCCCTATCTCGTGTTGTGACGCAAGGCCGGCCCCGGCTCAAGGACCGGCCGCCCAGACAGGAAACCCAACACCGATGATCTTCCCCGCGACCACGGCCTTCTACGCCGCGCTGCTCGCCCTCGTGTATCTCGGCCTGTCCGGCTGGGTGATGGGATCGCGCGTCTCCGACAACGTCCTGTTGGGCGACGGCGGCGACGCGTCCCTGCTCAAGCGGGTCCGCACGCACGCCAACTTTTCGGAATACGTGCCGCTGGCGCTGATCCTGGTCGCCCTGCTGGAGGCCGGCGGCGGCGGCCATGGCCTCGTCCAGGGCCTGCTGCTCGCCCTGCTGGTGGGCCGCATCCTACACCCGATCGGCATGTTCGCCGCGCCCAACACCCCCCGCCAGTTCGCCTGCCGGGGCGGCGGGATCCTACTGACGATGGCCACCATCGCCATCGCGGCGATCGCGCTGCTGCTCCGGACGGCTTGAGTTTTCTTTCTTGAGATGGGGCGTCGCCCGGTCAGGCTTGGCACCCCTCCAAACAATCCCCTCATCCTGACGCGACGGAGCGAAGCGGAGGCCTCGAAGGAGGCCTCCAGCCAGCCGCGCGATCCCTGGAGGGCTCGTTCGCGTCTCGCTGCGCTCACACCTCAGCACGAGGGAGGAGGGTGGGATAGAGTCTTTGCCTTGCGTCAGCCGGCCTGGCCGGTTGGCCGTATGCTCCCTCGGTCGCGCCGTCGCGGACCGCAATCGACACCTTTGCGCGGAAGCTGGAGCCGCACGCTGTCCTTCATTTCCCTCTGGGGGGAAGGAACGGCGTCTGCGCCCCTATCCCTGCCGCATCGCTGTCTCGGCCTCGGCATCGAGCACCGGGCCGTCCTCTTCGGGGAGGCGGATCGTGGCGGCGGCCTGGGCGGCGAGGCCCTCGGCGCGGCCGACGAAGCCGAGTTTTTCCGTGGTCGTCGCCTTGATCGAGACGGCACTGAGCGGCACGCCGGCGATGGCGGC
>NZ_VRVD01000917.1:0-1430 GCF_008040015.1 Methylobacterium sp. WL18
TGCCGCCTCCGGGCCGAACAGCCCGGCGCCGAGCGCCGCCGCGTCGGCGTTGCAGACGATGGTGTCCGCCGGGATCCGCTCGCCATCGGACAGGACCACGCCGGAGACCCGGCCGCCCTCGGTGAGGATCCGGTCCACATGCGTCCCGAATCGGAACGTGGCGCCGCGCTGCGTCGCCAGGTCCGCCACCGCCCCGGCGAGCGCGCTCATGCCGCCGGCCACAGTCCAGACCCCCGCCTGCTCGACATGCGCCACCAGCATCAGGGTCGCGGGCGCGGTGAACGGCGAGGCGCCGCAATAGGTGGCGTAGCGCCCGAACAATTGCAGCAGCCGCGGATCGCGGAAGAACGTCCCCAGCGCCGACCACAGCGTCGCGAACGGCTGGATCCGCCAGAGGTCGCCGAGGCCCGAGATCCCGACCCGCTGCGCCAGGCCGGTTGGGCTTGTCCGGCCCTCGCGGATGAACGGACCTTCCAGGGTCCGGTAGACCTCGGCCGAGCGGGCACAGAACCGGCGGTAGCCGTCGGCCTCCCGGGGGCCGGCGAACTCGGCGATCGCCGCCGCCGACGCTTCCGGATCGGCGAACAGGTCCAAACGCGCATCTTGCGACCAGGCGTGCCGGGCGAGGAGGCTCGCGGGCGTTAGCTTCGCGTGATCGACGAAGTCTGCGCCGGCTTCGGCGAACAATTCTTCGAAGATCCATCGCATCGTGAACACGGTCGGACCGGTTTCGACGAAGAGTTGGCCGACTGGAACGCTGGCCATCTTGCCGCCGGGCCGTGCGGCGCGCTCTACCACCGTGACCGACAGGCCGGCATGCGCCAACCGTAAGGCGGCGGCCAGACCGCCGATCCCGGCTCCGATCACGACGACGCGGTCCTGCGCCACGCTCAACCTCGCACTTGCGCCACCGATTGGGATTGATCTCCGGCCTGCAAAGTGTCAATAAGAAATGACACTTGTCGCTGACAACCGATGATAACACGGGAGGCGCGCCATGGAGTCAGGCCGGCGGATCGAACAGGCGCTGGATCGCGCCGTGGCTTATGCCGAGGCGCCGGGTGCGCCGCCCCTTTTGGCTGAAGCGTTGCGCTACGCCGTCTTCCCCGGTGGACACCGCATACGCCCGCGGCTGTGCCTGTCGGTGGCCCATGCCTGCGGCGACGACGATCCCGCCGCCTCCGAGGCCGCCGCCGCCGCGATCGAGCTGCTGCACTGCGCCTCCCTGGTCCACGACGACCTGCCCTGCTTCGACGACGCCCCCCTGCGCCGGCAGAAGCCCACCGTCCACATCGCCTTCGGCGAACCGGTCGCGGTGCTGGCCGGTGATGCCCTGATCGTGCTCGCCTTCGAAACCCTGGCTCGGGCCGCCGGACCCTATCCGGTGCGGCTCGCCCGCCTGGTCGGCCTCCTCGGGCGCGCCGCCGGCT
>NZ_VRVD01000918.1:0-1428 GCF_008040015.1 Methylobacterium sp. WL18
CAAGGCGGCCGCCCCGACGATCAGCAGGCCGGCGAGCCGGGAGGCCGGCAGGTTCACCAGGTCGTCGAGCCGGGCCGCCGCCCAGCCGAAGGCCGCATAGCGCGGGCTGCGGTGGCCGATCATGCTGTCGGCGGTGTTGATCGCCTTGTAGAGCGCGCCGCCGGGCAGGCCGAGACACCCGATCCAGAAGGCCGGCGCCACGATCCCGTCGGAAAAATTCTCCGCCAGACTCTCGATGGCGGCGCGGCACACCGCCGGCGTGTCGAGCTGGTCCGGGTCGCGCCCGACGATCATCGACACGGCGCGGCGCCCGGCCACCAGGCCGCCGTCGCGCAGGGCGGTCTCCACGGCCGCGACGTGGTCGTTGAGGCTGCGCTGCGCCGGCAGGCTCGCGCAGAGCAGGCCGAGGAGCAGCAGGGCGGGGAGGGGGCCGGCCCAGAGGCTGAGCCCGGTGAGCGCCCAGGCCGGCAGCCCCGTGGCGGCGAGCAGGAGCACCAGCGCGCCGCAGCCGGCGATCCGGCGGCGGCGCTCGGACCCGCGGTTCAGGCCGCGCTCCAGCCAGGAAATCAACCGGCCGATCCAGGTGACAGGGTGGCCGATGGCCTTGTAGAGCGCGTCCGGGTAACCGGACGCCGCCTCGATCCCGAGGGCGAGGGCGAGGATGGCGAGCGTGTCGGGCGGATGGAGCATCGTTTCTGGAATCCCGCTCCGAGGCCGGGGGCGATCCCGGGTGTCATCCCCCATGGCGGCGATCTCGGAGGGCTCCGGAACGCCTTTCCCGACGCGCCGGAACCCTGGCTCGACCTCTCGACGGGGATCAATCCGGTCCCCTATCGCGTGCCGCCGGTGGAGGCCAGCGCCTGGACGCGGCTTCCCGCCGCCGCCGAGGTCGATGCCCTGCGGGAGGCTGCCGCGGCGGCCTATGGGGCTCCGGGCGCCGCCGAGGTCGTGCCCGCACCCGGCACCCAGATCCTGATCGAGACCCTGCCCCGGCTGGTGGCCCCGACCCGGGTCGCGGTCATCGGCCCGACCTATGCCGAGCATGCCGCCGCCTGGGCGCGGGCCGGCCACGCGGTGGCGCAGGTCGACGGGATCCAGGCGGTCGGCGACGCCCCCGTGGCGGTGCTGGTCGATCCCAACAACCCGGACGGGCGGACCCATCCGCTCGCCGAGCGGCTCGCCCTGGCGGAAGCCCTGCGCGCGCGCGGCGGCCTGCTGGTCGCCGACGAGGCCTTCGCGGATCTGGAGCCGGTGTCGAGCCTGTGCCCGCATGTCGAACCCGGGCTCGTGGTGCTGCGCTCCTTCGGCAAGACCTACGGGCTCGCCGGCCTGCGCCTCGGCTTCGCGGTGACGGATTCCGGGACGGCGGGCCGGATCCGTACGGCGCTCGGCCCCTGGGCGGTGTCGGGGCCGGCCCTGGCGATCGGG
>NZ_VRVD01000919.1:0-1426 GCF_008040015.1 Methylobacterium sp. WL18
CATGGCCGGCCGGATCGCGGCGGCACGCTGCGACGCGGCCGACGCGGAGGGCTTGCTGGAGGCCGCGCGCCTTCTGTTCGGCCGGCCGCGGCTGGTCTTCCTGGTCTCCGATTTCCGCTGGCCGCAGGCCCTGATCGAGCGGGTCTTCGCGGCGCTCGCGCTCCACGACACGGTCCCGGTGCTGCTCGCCGACAGCGCCGAGAATGTGGGCTTGCCGGATTGGGGGCTCGCCGAACTAGACGACCTCGAAGGCGCCGGCCGCCGCCTCGTGTTCCTGCGCCCGGCCCTGAAGCGACGCTGGATCGCCCGCGAGCAGGACCGGCGCGAGGCCCTGCGCAGAACCGCCGCGGCGTCCTCGGCGCGGGCGCCGTTCCACCTGGTCGACCGCTTCGACGCGCAGGCGCTGACCCGCCATCTGCTGGCCACCTGAGATGGTTGGCGTTTCCAGCGAAGGTGGTGGTTTCAAAAGGTCCGAGACCTTTTGCGGGTGCAGGGCGGAGCCCTGCGATCGGGCGAAGCCCGAGGCATCAGGGCTCCGCCCCGATACCCCGCCGAAGGGCTTCGCCCTTCGGAAACCCATGATTGCGGCCTGCTGCGCGCTGCTGCTGCAGGCCGGTGCGGCCGTGGCGCAGGTGCGCTCCGTCGAGGTGCGGGTGCCGCGCGCCTTCGGGTATTTCGTGGGCGACCTCGTCCGGGCCCAGGCCGACATCGCGGTGGATCCCGGCTTCACGCTGCAGCGCGCCTCCCTGCCGGCGCCGGGACCCCTGACCTACTGGCTGGACCTGCGCGACATCACCGTCGAGGAGAGCCCCGGCCGGGTCCGGCTGCATCTTACCTACCAGACCTTCTATGCCGCGCTGGATGCCCGCCAGGTCGCGATCCCGGGTTTTTCCGTCTCCCTGGAGAGCGCGGCCGCGGGCGGCACGACCTCGGCCAAGGCCGAGATCCCCGGCTGGTCGCTCGGGGTCTCGCCTCTGCGGGAGGTCCAGCCGGAGAAGCACGACGACCCGGCCGAGTATCTGCGGCCGGACGGGCGCGTCCCCCGGCTCGATCCGCTTCCGGACCTGTGGGCCGCCCTCGCGGCCCTCGGGACAGCCGTGCTGGCGCTCGCCGCGCTCGGGTACGATCGGGGCTGGTTCGCCCGGCCCGGACGTCCCTTCGCAAAGGCCGCCCGCGGGTTGCGCCGGTTGGGCCGCGAGGGCGCGGACGGTTATCGCGAGGCCCTGCGCCTGATCCATCGCGGCCTCGACGAGACCGACGGGCGCCGTGTGCTGGCCGACGATCTCCCGGCCTTCCTCGACCGGCATCCGGCCTTCCGCCGGGAGGAGCCCGCGCTGGCCCGCTTCTTCGACGCCTCCCGCCGGGCCTTCTTCGGCCGCGAACTCGAGGCGGCCCGGGCGCACCTGCCCTGGGCCGAGGTCGAGGC
>NZ_VRVD01000091.1:0-11525 GCF_008040015.1 Methylobacterium sp. WL18
GCGCGGGGGGCCCCCAAGCGGCCGAGCGCTGAAGCCGGCAGGCCGCACGACACCGGGCGAATCCTCTGGCAAGCTCCGCCCTCGGCGCAGCCCCGACGCGATCCAACAGGATCCCGCCCGGCCGCCATCAGGGAGGTTTCTCGCCGATGCCCGGCATCACGCACAATCCGCCGCCGCCTACCGTCGATCCCGCCGTGCTCGCCTCGGCTCAGGACTTCTCCACGGCGACGATTAGCGACTGCCTGGACCGGATGGCGGTCCTGCACGGTCTGCGGCCCTTCCACCGGCAGGGGCGGCTCCTCGGCACGGCGTTCACGGTCCGGGTGCGGGCCGGCGACAACCTCGCGATCCACCAGGCGCTCGAGCAGGTTCGTCGCGGAGACGTGATCGTGGTCGATGGCGGCGGCGACACGAGCCGGGCGCTGGTGGGCGAAATCATGAAGGCGATCGCCGAGAGCCGGGGCGTGGCAGGCTTCGTCATCGACGGCGCTATCCGCGATACCGACGCCTTCGCCGGTTCGGACTTCCCCTGCTACGCCCGCGCCGCCACGCCCCGGGGTCCGTTCAAGACCGGCCCCGGCGTCATCAACGGACCCGTTTCCGTCGGAGGCTGGACGGTGAGCCCAGGAGACGTGGTGGTGGGCGACGCGGACGGCGTCGTGACCTTCCCGCCCGCGCTCGCGCCGCGCCTGATCGAGGCGGTGCGCGCACAATCTGCCCGAGAGGCCGAAGTGCTCGCGCTGATTCAAGCCGGCCGATACGACGGCCGATACGCCCAAGAAGCGAAGGGCTGAGAATCTTCCCTGCGACGGCGGCGTGATCCGCCGCGAAGCCTTGCGGACCGGATCCCTCCCGTAGACGATGGCCCATGGAGTCCGCACCGCTCACCTACGCCATCGGCGACATCCACGGCCGCGCCGACCTGCTCGACACGCTGCTGGAGCAGATCGCCGCCCATGCTGGGGATCGTGCCCACCGCCTGGTCTTCCTGGGCGACTACATCGATCGCGGACCCGACAGCGCCGCGGTGCTGCGCACCGTCAGCCGCCTGAACTGGGCCGAGCCCGAGCGCGTCACCTGCCTCATGGGCAACCACGAGCGCATGCTGCTCGACGCGCTGCTGACTCCGGAGGCGGCCCGGCATTGGCTGTACAACGGCGGCGACGCCACCCTCGATTCATTCGGCGCCCGGGACCTCAGCGGGTTGCCGGGCGACACCCTGGACTGGATCGAAGCCCTTCCGACCCTGCACGGCGATGCGGCCCGGTGGTACGTCCATGCCGGTCTCCGCCCCGGCAAGGCGGCGTCGGACTCGGACGTGCACGACCGCCTGTGGATTCGGGAACCGTTCCTCGAGGAGGATCACGATTTCGGCCGGCACGTGGTCCACGGCCACACGCCCCAGCGGGACGGTCGCCCGGAGGTACGCCGGTTCCGGACCAATCTCGACACCGCCGCGGTCTACGGCGGCGCGCTTACCGCCGGCGTTTTCTCGGATGCCCAGGGACCGGCGCTGGAATTTCTAAACGTTCAGGCTGGCCGCTAAACGCGCCGCGCCGGCACGAGCGCGCCCACAGCTGCCACGAGCCAGCCACCCATGAGGGCGAAGCCGCCGATGGGGGCGGCCATCGGGAACAGGGGGCGCTGCAGCCAGGTCCGAATTGACAGGTCGCCGCAGAACAGGATCAGGCCGAGGACGAGCAGACCCGCGGCCGTGCGCGATAGGCCGGGCCGCGTCAGACTTCCGGCGGCGAAGCCCGTGAGCGCCAGGATCGCCGGGGCGTGAAACAACAGGAACTGCGCCGCGGTCTTGAGCGAATCCGCCCCCGGGATGTGGGCCGCCGCGGCGCTGAGGGCGACACCGAGCAAGCCGGCGAGGCAGGCCAAGGCCATGAGCCCCCGGTCGATCCTCGACATCCTCATGCGCCGCGCTCGATCAGCAGCTTGGCGATCGCAGCGCGCAGTTCGGGTATGCCGCGGTCGTCGCGGCTGGAGGTGAGGATCACCTGCGGGAAGGCGGCCGGCCGCTTGGCGAGCCCCGCCTGGATGCCGGCGATGCGGCTCTCGACCTCGCCCTTCTTCAGCGAATCGCCCTTGGTGAGCACGACCTGATAGCTCACCGCGGCCTTGTCGAGACCGTCGAGTACGTCGGTGTCGATCGACTTGAAGCCGTGGCGGGCGTCGATCAGCATGAACACCCGGGCGAGATTGGCGCGGCCTTTGAGGTAGGCATGGATCAGCTGGGTCCAGGCTTCGACCTTGGCCTTCTCCACCGCCGCGTAGCCGTAGCCCGGCATGTCCACGAGGGACATGCGATCCCCGATCCGGAAGAAGTTGAGCTGCTGGGTCCGGCCCGGCGTGTGCGATGTGCGCGCCAGGGTGTTGCGGCCGGTCAGCGCGTTGATCAGGCTCGACTTGCCGACGTTCGAACGCCCCGCGAACGCGATCTCGACGCCTTCCATGGGCGGGATGCGCTCGAGCACCTGGGCGGCCGCGTAGAAGTCGGCAGCCCCGGCGAACAGCAGGCGGCCGGCCTCCAGGAGGTCGGCCGCATCGTCGTTGGTCTCGGTCACGGCTTTCCTCGTCGGCCCGGAGCGGCGTCCCGGACGGTGGCGGCCGCCCTCCGGAATGCGGTGACGGCGATGACCGCGGGCCTCAGCCCTTGGTGGTCGCCGGCGCCTTGGTTCCGCCGCGCCGGAACGTGGTCCGCAGGTTGTCCCACAGCTCCACCTTCACGCCGTTGCGACGCATGATGACGTATTGCTGGATCACCGACAGGGTGTTGTTCCAGGCCCAGTAGATCACGAGGCCGGCGGGGAACGACCCCAGCATGAAGGTGAACACGATCGGCATGAAGGTGAAGATCTGCGCCTGGACCGGGTCCGGCGGCGCGGGGTTCATCTTCATCTGCACGAACATCGTGACGCCCATGATCAGCGGCCAGACGCCGAGATGGACGAAGTCCGGTGCCGGGAAGGGCAGCAGGCCGAACAGGTTGACGATGCTCGTCGGATCCGGCGCGGCGAGATCGTGGATCCACCCGAAGAACGGCGCGTGGCGCATCTCGATGGTGATGAACAGCACCTTGTAGAGCGCGAAGAAGACCGGGATCTGGATCAGCACCGGCCAGCAGCCCGCGACCGGATTGATCTTCTCCTTCTTGTACAGCTCCATCGTGGCTTGCTGCTGCTTCATGCGGTCGTCTTTGTACCGCTCCCGGATGGCGACCATCTCGGGCTGCACGGCCTTCATCTTGGCCATGGACACGTAGGAGCGGTTGGCGATCGGCAGGAACAGCAGCTTCAGGCAGAAGGTGACCACCAGGATCGAGACGCCGAAGTTGCCGAAGAGATGGAAGAAGAAGTCCAGCGCCCGGAACATCGGCTTGGTGATGAAGAAGAACCAGCCCCAATCGATCATGAGATCGAAGTGCTTGATGCCGAGGTCCTTCTCGTAGTTGTTGATCAGGTTGACTTCCTTGGCGCCGGCGAACAGGCGCTGGGTCGTCGTCGCCGAGGCCCCCGCGTCCAGGTTCACGGCGTCACCGCGCACGCTGGCCTGGTAGACGTTGGTGGCGCCGTCGGTCCGGTCCGTGAAGGCGCCGGTATAGGGCACGTCCTGGTCGGCCGGCATCACGGCCGCCGCCCAGTACTTGTCGGTGATGCCGACGAAGCCGCCGGTCACGCCGTTCCAGGCGCGGCCCTTGGTGTTGGCGCCGCCATACGCGCCTTCCTTGGCGAGCTTGTCGTAGGTGAATTCCTGCAGGCCGTCGTTGCCGAGGTAGCCGATCATGCCTTCGTGCAGGACGTAGTAGCCCTGGGTATGCGGCTTACCCCAGCGGGAGACCAGGCTGTACGGATAGAGCGTCACCGCGCCCGAGCCCCTGTTCTCGATCTCCTCGCGGACCGTGAACATGTACTTGTCGTCGACGGCGATGATGCGCTTGAAGACGAGGCCGGCGCCGTTGTCCCAGGTCAGGGTCACGGGCATGCCGGGCGACAGCGTCTTGCCGTCGCTGGACCAGACGGTCTCGCTGCCGGGCAGCGGCCCGGCATTGGCGCCGACCCAGCCGAACTCGGCGTAGTACGGCGTCTCGCTGCCGGCCGGGGAGAACAGCACGATCTCCGGGCTCTTCGGGTCCACGGTCTCGTGGTAGTTCTTCAGGGACACGTCGTCGACGCGGCCACCCTTGAGGGCGATCGAGCCGCTGAGCGCCGGCGTCTCGATCCGGATGCGCGGCGAGCGGGCGAGCGCCGCCTCGCGCGAGACGGCGCCACCCTGCCCGGGGACCGTGCCGGGCACGGGTGCTGCTGGGCCGCCCTCCTTGGGCGAGGGCGACGGGACCCCGTCCGGGGTGACGCCGGGCGGCTGCTGTTGCTGCTGCGCGGCCTTGTTCTGCGCCTCGATCAGCCGCTGCTGTTCCACCCGCGGGCCGGCCACGAAGTACTGCCATCCCAGCAGCACCAGCAGCGACAGGCCGATGGCCACGAACATGTTCGTCTTGTCATTGCCCATCGGGGACACCGCCGCACGTGTTCGGAGTGGCAACAGGAGCGGCACTAGCCCGTTCGGGCCTGCGCGCGTCCGTGATTCGGAGACCTCTGGCGCGGTCCTGCGACGGATCGATGTCGGGTTCGCGGGACGCAGCAGGCTGCGCGGGCACCCGGCCCGCATCGCGCTGGAGAGGTGTGGTCTTGGCCGGCCGGCCGCCAGGCTTGCCGGACCGGTCGCCGCGGGAGCCGCCGGGAGGCCGCGGTGCGGCCGGACGCGTCACCGTCGGAATGGCGCGACGCAGGTCCTCGGCCAGGGCCTCGAAGGGCGCGGTCAGGGCCGGGCGGCGGGCGATCAGCACGATGTCGCCCGGCAGCCCGGCCAGATCGCCCGGGAGACCGGACGCAACCACGTTCACCGCGGCACGCAGGCGCCGGCGAATGCGGTTGCGCTCGACAGCATGGCCGACGCGCTTGGTGATGGTAAAGCCGAGCCGGAGGCCATCCGCCGCTTGCGGATCGCGCAGACGCCCCTGGGCGGTCATGCGCTCGGTGTGGAAGCGGCGGCCCTCCGCTGTCGCCAGGAAGTCAGGCCGCTTCTTGAGCCGCGCGATCGTCGCCATCGATGGTTCGATCCCGACCGATCTCATAGTGTGTGCCGCATGATGAGTTCGGAAAACCGGATTTCATGTTTCCGCATCATGCACACGCCTCACGGCGCGGCTGCCGCAGCAGGGCCGCGCCGGCGAGGATCCGATCGGCTCAGGCCGACAGGCGCTTGCGGCCGTGGGCGCGGCGACGCGCGATCACCTTGCGGCCACCGGCGGTGGCCATGCGCGCACGGAAGCCGTGGCGGCGCTTACGGACGAGCTTGCTCGGCTGGTAGGTTCTCTTCATGGTTCAGAGCCTTCAAAGGTCGAGGCGCGCTCGTGGGCGGCAATTGCCGCACCCGACCTTCACGCGTCCTGGTTGTCTGCAAACACGAAGGGCGCCCAGGCGGGGCGCCACGTCGCGAGTGGCGGGCTTATGGCGGATGGGTCCCGCGAAGTCAACGTTTCGTGGACGTCTTCCTGGGCCTCAATGCCCCTCGAACTGCATCAGGGCGCGGACTTCCACGCCCATGTCGCGCAGGCGCTGCGCGCCGCCGATCTCCGGCAAGTCGATCACGAAGCAGGCGGCCACGATCTCGGCGCCGATCTTCTGGAGCAGGTTCACCGCTGCGGTGGCGGTACCGCCGGTGGCGATCAGGTCGTCGACCAGCAGCACCTTGTCGCCGGGCTTCACCGCATCGACGTGGATCTCGATCTCGTCGGTGCCGTATTCGAGGGCGTAGGCCATGGAGACGGTCTTGTGGGGCAGCTTGCCCTTCTTGCGGATCGGCACGAAGCCGCAAGACAGCTGGTGCGCGATGGCGCCGCCCAGGATGAAGCCCCGGGCCTCGATGCCGGCCACCTGGTCGATTCGCCCGCCCGCATAGGGATGGACCAGCGCGTCCACCGCCCGCCGGAACGCCCGCGGGTCGCTGAGCAGCGTGGTGATGTCGCGGAAGATGATGCCGGGCTTCGGGTAGTCGGGAATCGAACGGATCGATTCCTTCAGCGCGACGTGGCGGCGGGCTTCCATGGGTTCGGGCCTTCCGTGGGGGACGGCGGGCTTAAAGCAGAAGCTCCGGCCCCTGACCAGTTTGACGGCATCTCCCGGAGGATCAGGCCGCCTGCACCTTCTTGAGGAGAGCGAGCAATTCGCGATGCAGCACCTCGTTGCCGCAGGCCACCGAGCGGGCCGCCAGGGGCTCGGCCGCACCGTCCGCCGAGGTCACGTAGCCGCCGGACTCGCGCACCAGGATCACGCCCGCCGCGAAATCGTAGGTCTGGAGGTCGCGCTCCCAGTAGCCGTCGAGGCGACCGCAGGCGACGTAGGCGAGATCAAGGGCCGCCGAGCCCATCCGCCTTGTGCCGCCGGCCACCGCCATCACGGCGCCGAGCTCGCGCAGCAGGCGCGGGTGGCTGCCGCGCCCGAGGTAGGGCGTGCCGTAGCCGACCAGCGCGTCGGCCATGTCCTGCCGGCCGGAGACCCGAAGGCGCCGGTTGTTGAGGTAGGCACCCTTGCCGCGCTCGGCGACGAACAGCTCGTCCTTGATCGGGTCGAAGATCACGCCGGCCACGATCTGGCCCTCGCGCTCGAGCCCGACCGAGATCGCGAAATGCGGCACGCCGTGCAGGAAGTTCGAGGTGCCGTCGAGCGGGTCGACATGCCAGGTGTGGCTCTTGTCGGTGCCCTCGATGATGCCGTTCTCCTCCAGCACCAGGCTGTAGCCGGGCCGGGCCTTCATGAGCGCGTCCCGCAGGGTCTCCTCGGCCTTCCGGTCCGCGGCGGACACGAAGTCGCCCGGGCCCTTTCGCGAGACCTGGAGGTTCTCGACCTCGCCGAAATCGCGGCGCAGGCCGCGGGCGGCCTTGCGCACGGCGTCGACCATCACGGTCATGAGCGGAGAGGAAATCATTTTTTTCGCGACTTTTCGGGGATGGATGCTGGCGCCGTCGTTACAGGCCGGCGCTGGAAAAGACGAGCCTGCCGGGAATTCGGGGGATCCGGAAGAGGTTGGTGGCCTGTGGTGCGGAGCGCCCCCTCTCCCGCAGAGCTACGGGCGACACAGGTTTCGATCGTAGCCGCTTTCATGCCTTGGGCGCAGAAGGCGCGGGTCCCCCCTCCCGTACGGGCTAGCGGATTCACAGATCGAGTTCGGCCCTTCTTGCGCGACGGCCCGTGCTTCGGCTCCAGCATCGATGCGGGTATCCCCTCGCCCCGCTTGCGGGGAGAGGGCTTCGGCGACCTCGTCGTCGCCGAAGCAAAGCGGCAGCCGACGGTGAGGGGGCGGTTCCGGACGCCCGCCTCGTCCTGAACCGCCCCCTCACCGCCGCTCCGGCTTCGCCTGCGCTTCCCACACGGACGACAAGGTCCGTGCGGGCCTCTCCCCGCTGGCGGGGCGAGGGGACCCGCGCTTCGTCTGCAGATGTGTGAGCGTCGTAGCCCGTGCAGGAGAGGCCGCAGCAGGGAGGCATGGGCCCGGCCGCAGCCTGCGACCGCAAAAACCCTATTCCGCCGCCTCGACGAACACCGTGCCGGCCCGGGGCAGGTCCAGGGTCTCCCAGGTCTCGGCCAGCGCCGCAGCGAGGCGGGCGATGTGGGTCGCGTCGTGGAACGGCGACGGGGTGATGCGCAGGCGCTCGGTGCCGCGCGGGACCGTCGGGTAGTTGATCGGCTGGATGTAGATGGCGTGACGCTCCAGCAGGTGGTCGGCCGCCGCCTTGCACAGCTCGGCGTCGCCGACCATCACCGGAACGATGTGGGTCTCGGTTTCCAGCACCGGCAGGCCGGCCTCGGTGAGCGCCGCCTTGGTGGCGGCGGCCTGGGCCTGATGCGCCTCGCGCTCGACGTTCGATCGCTTGAGGTAGCGCACCGAGGCCCGGGCGGCGGCGGCCACCGCCGGCGGCAGCGCGGTGGTGAAGATGAAGCCCGGCGCGAAGCTGCGCACCGCGTCGCAGATCGCCGCCGAGGCGGTGATGTAGCCGCCGACGCAGCCGAACCCCTTGGCGAGGGTCCCCTCGATCACGTCGACCCGGTGCATGACGCCGTCGCGCTCGGCGATACCGCCGCCGCGGGGTCCGTAGAGGCCGACCGCGTGGACTTCGTCCAGGTAGGTCATGGCGCCGTAGGTGTCGGCGAGGTCGCAGATCCGGCCGATCGGCGCGATGTCGCCGTCCATCGAGTAGACCGACTCGAACACGATCAGCTTCGGCCGGTCGCCGGCGGCGCGCAGCAGCTCTTCCAGGTGCTGAAGGTCGTTGTGGCGAAAAATCTTCTTGTCGCAGCCGGAATGGCGGACGCCCTCGATCATCGAGTTGTGGTTGAAGGCGTCGGACAGGATCAGGCAGTTCGGGATCAGCTTGGCGATCGTCGAGATGCCCGACTGGTTCGAGACGTAGCCGGAGGTGAAGACGAGACCCGCCTCCTTGCCGTGCAGGTCGGCGAGTTCGCGCTCCAGATCGACCAGCGGCGAGTTGTTGCCGGCGATGTTGCGTGTGCCGCCCGCCCCGACGCCGCAGCGCGCGGCCGTGTCGGTCATCGCCGCCACCACTTCCTTGTGCTGGCCCATGCCGAGGTAATCGTTGGAACACCACACGGTGATCTCGGCGGTCTTGCCGTCCTGCTTGCGCCACTTGGCGGTTGGAAAGCGCCCGGAGATGCGCTCGATATCGGCGAAGACGCGGTAGCGGCGCTCGCCGTGGAGCTGGTCGAGCGCGCCCCGGAAATATCGCTCGTAGCCAGAGCCGGCGCGCGTCGAACCCGCTTGGGCGAGCATCGTGCTGGGCATCCGGGTGACGGTCATCGAGCGTCCTTCGCGTGTGCGGCCGTGCGGTCGGTGCCGGTTCGACACCTGGATCCCGCGATCAACGTACGGCCTCGGTCCAGTCCTTCGCGTGAATGGCGCAAGATACGCGCGGATCTGGAACTGGTTCAAGGTAAGGTTCCGGCATCGCTGCCCTGCAGCCGTTGAGAGGCGGGGACGAACTCGCTAGCCTCGCGGGGCGTCACGGACGTCCGAACACGCTGCCATTTCCTTGAGCGCCCCCATGTCGTCACGCCGAACTGCCTGCCCCGGCGCGGGATCACCCGGATCGAGCTTGCGGCGACGAAGGGTCGCGCGATGAGCGGGGGCAAGGACGCGCGTTCCGAGCGCCTGAAGGCGGCGCTTCGCGCGAATCTGCGCCGCCGCAAGGAACAGGGCCGCGGCCGCACCGAAACCCGGGACGTCCCCGAGGCGGAGCAGCCCGGCCCGCCCGAGACCGATTCTCCCGGTCCAGATTCCGACAAATCCGGTCTATAGGGGACGGCCAAGCCTGGGCGCCGCGGCGTCCACCAGGAGAACGGCCGGCCGCGCACCAGGGAGGTGCGCCGCCCGAGGACATACGATGGACCGCATTCACATCACCGGCGGCGCGCCCCTGAACGGCGTGATCCCGATCTCGGGCGCCAAGAACGCGGCGCTGCCGCTGATGATCGCGAGCCTGCTCACCGGCGAGACGCTGGAGCTGATCAATGTCCCCCGCCTCGCCGACATCTCCGCGCTGACCCGCATCCTCGGCAATCACGGCGTCGACCACATGGTGGTCGGCAAGCGCCCCGGGCAGACCACCGAGACCGGCCAGACGATCCGTCTCACCGCATCCAACGTCATCGACACCACCGCGCCCTACGACCTGGTCTCGACCATGCGGGCGAGCTTCTGGGTGGTGGCACCGCTGCTGGCCCGGTTCGGTGAGGCCAAGGTCTCGCTGCCGGGCGGCTGCGCCATCGGGACCCGCCCGGTCGATCTGCTGATCACCGCCCTTGAGAAGCTCGGGGCCGAGATCGAGATCGACGCCGGCTACGTGGTCGCCAAGACCAAGAACGGCCTGCGCGGGGCCGAGATCGCGTTCCCGAAGGTGACGGTCGGCGGCACGCATGTCGCCCTGATGGCGGCCTCCCTCGCGTACGGCACCACGGTGCTGGAGAACGCCGCCCGGGAGCCCGAGGTGGTCGACCTCGCCGAATGCCTGAACAAGATGGGCGCCAAGATCCGCGGCGCGGGCACGCCCCGGATCGAGATCGAGGGTGTCGCCCGGCTCAACGGCGCGCGCCACGAGGTGCTACCCGACCGGATCGAGACCGGCACCTACGCCATGGCGGTGGCGATGACCGGCGGCGACGTGATCCTCAAGGACACGCGGGCCGAGCTGCTGCACTCGGCGCTCGACGTCCTGTCGACCACGGGAGCCGAGATCAGCCAGGTCGAGGGGGGTATCCGCGTGCGCCGCAACGGCGGCGGCATCGCGGCCGTCGACGTGACCACCGATCCGTTCCCGGGCTTCCCCACCGACCTGCAGGCGCAGTTCATGGCGCTGATGACGCTGGCCAAGGGCCAGTCGCACATCCGCGAGACGATCTTCGAGAACCGGTTCATGCACGTGCAGGAGCTGGCCCGCCTCGGCGCGAAGATCCGCCTCGAGGGTGACCTCGCCATCGTCGAGGGCGTCGACCGGCTCAAGGGCGCGCCCGTGATGGCGACCGACCTGCGCGCCTCCGTCTCCCTGGTGATCGCGGGCCTCGCCGCCGAGGGCGAGACCCAGATCAACCGGGTCTACCACCTCGACCGCGGCTTCGAGGCGCTGGAAGCCAAGCTCGGCCGCTGCGGCGCACAGATCGAGCGGGTACGGGCGTAGGCTTGAGCCCAAATGCGGGATCACCGCTCCTGGGCTGATCGCTGCGTTCGCTGATGCAACGTCGGAAGGATCAACAACCTCGTCATTCCGGGGCGCCGTAGGCGAGCCCGGGATGACAAGGTGGACGATCAGACGTCGTGAGAATTTCCCAGCCTTCGCAGCGATAGTATCCCCATAGGCGACACTATGCCTGGTTAAGGAGACCGCCCGTGGAGATCAGGCCGATCCGCTCGGAAGCGGACCACCGGGACGCGTTGCAGGAAATCGAGCGCCTTTGGGGCTCCCCACGGGGAACGCCGGCCGGCGACAAGCTCGATGTGCTCGCCACGCTCGTGGAAGACTACGAAGAGCGCACCTTCCCGATTGCGGCGGCCGATCCGGTCGAGATCCTGCACGCTGCCATCACCGATATGGGCCGCTCGGAGGCGGAGCTGGCGCGTCTTCTCGGCTCGCGAGCACGGGCATCGGAGATCCTGAGCCGGAAACGGCACCTGAACCTCGCGCAGATCCGCGCCATCAGCGAGGCCTGGCACCTGCCGATCGCGCTGCTGGCGGCGCCGTATCGTCTCGAACACGACGCCGCCTGAGCCGCCTCAGCCCCCGATCCGCCCGCGCTTGTAGCCGAAGCCAGGTATCTCGCAGCCGCAGGACGTGTCGTACGGGCCGGACCGGGACCAGCCATCAACTCCGGCCGTGAGGCAGAGGCCGACGCTGCGCCAGCGCCGGTCGTAGCGCGGCCGATCGTCCTCGTCGCCCGGGGGCGGTGGAGGCG
>NZ_VRVD01000920.1:0-1418 GCF_008040015.1 Methylobacterium sp. WL18
GCCTTGCTCGCCGTCTCGCAGCCCCGCACCGGGTTCGGGCGGCTGCTGATGGCGCTCGGCCTGCCGGGGCTCGCCGCCGACCTGATCGTCGATCCGGCCTGGCGCGCCACCGCCCTGTACCAGGCCGGCCGCTACGGCGAGGCGATCGCGCTGTTCCGCACCGGCGGAAAACGGGCAAGCTACAACCTCGGCGACCATCCGGGCGACCAGGGAGCGGTTGGCCTGCGCGTCGGCGTCGCGCGGGTCGAAGCGCAGGGCCTCGTCGTAGGCGGCGAGCGCGCAGGCCGGGTTCGCCCGGATCTCGGCGGCCTTGTCGGAGCGGCGGTCGCAGTGGAACCGCAGAATGCCGGATTCCGCGTCGGCGGCGCGCAGCACCACCGTGCGAAGCCGGGGACCGTCGGGCCCGAGGGTCGCCAGGGCCGGCAGGTGGAAGCCGCTCCGGCCCTGCGCGGCGCCATCCGCCAGGAGCCGCCACAGCTCGGCGAAGCTGGCGTCGAGGTCGTCGTAGAAGGCCGGCAGGGGCGCGCGGGTCATGCCGGGTCGCTCCGACGTCGCCGCTGCTCGCGGAAGATCAGCGCGAGGTTGCGCAGGTAGATGCCGGTGGACAGGCCCTGGCCGATGATGATCACCGGTTCCCGGCGCACGAAGCCGTAGACCAGGGTCATCAGGCCGCCCAGGATCGACAGGAACCAGAACGAGAGCGGCATCACGCTCCGGCCGGCGCGCTCGCTGGCGATCCATTGCAGGATGAAGCGGGAGCCGAACACCAGCTGAGCGATGATGCCGAACACCACCCAGAAATCGAGCCGGGTGACGAACACGTCGTAGAAATAGTCCGGCAGATCGTGCGCGAGCTGGATCAGCATCCGACATCCTGGTCTGCGGGCATGGCGGTGTCGGGGGCGGTGTCGGGGGCGGCGATCTCGGCCGGTTGCGGGTCGGCGCGCTTGCGCCGGATCAGCCACCAGACCCCGGCGAGGTCGAGGAGCCCGACCCAGAGCCGGTCGAACAGGCCGTAATTCGAGACGCCGGTGAGCCGGGGCCGGTCGATCACGTCGTGGTGGACCACCGAAAACCCCTCGCGCACCACCAGGGCCGGCATGAACCGGTGCAGGGCGTCGAAATAGGGCAGCCGGAGATACACCGCCCGGCGGAAGACCTTCAGGCCGCAACCGGTGTCCCGGGTGGCGTCCTTGAGGATGCGCCCGCGCACGCCGTTGGCGATGCGCGATTGCAGCATCTTGAAGCGCCCGTCCTTGCGGCCACGTCGCTGCCCCTGGGCGAGGCCGGCCCGTTCGCCCCCCGCTTCCAGGGCGGCGAGCAGGGCCGGGATGAAGGCCGGATCGTTCTGGCCGTCGCCGTCCAGCGTCGCGACGATCGGCGCTCGGGCCGCCAGGACGCCGCTGCGCACCGCCGCC
>NZ_VRVD01000921.1:0-1409 GCF_008040015.1 Methylobacterium sp. WL18
GGGCGCGGAGCGCCGCGACGGCCGCCCGCGGAGGATCCGGCGACTCGGCAGCTGGCGGCTCTGCCGGCAACTCGGCTGGCAACTCGGCTGGAATGAGGCGGGCCACGGCCTTGCCGCGGCGCGTGATGACCACCTCGTGCCCGCGCTCGACTTGGTCGAGGAGGGCACCGAGCCGATTCCTGGCATCGAGGACGCTGACGGGATCCATGCGATCATCTAGAGCCGTTCCCGATCGCGTTGCAATCGGGAACGGCTCTAAGTCTTTGATTCCACGCGCTCGCTTGCGCCGAACCGGTATCCACTTCGGCGGCGAGCGCTCTAGCCAGAGGCCTCGCGGTAGGACAAGCGATCCCGGTCGCCGTCCAGGACGGGGCATGGCGGCTGGACTCTCGCGGGCGCCAGCGCCGAGCTTTTGGCCGAGGTGGACCTGGGCGAAACGCGCCCGCCGTTTCGGCGGAACGGACGGCGCGCTTCCTAAGATAATTATGTATACACTACTCGAGCCGCCCCGGATCCCCGAGCCGTGATGCGCATGCCTGCTCCCGATATGCCCCCTGCCTATGTCGACCCCGCCACCGGCGCCTCCCACCCGATCGAGATCCCGCGCTGGCGGGGCGATTCGGGCGGGCCGCTGATGATCTCGCCGCTGCCCGGGATCGACCGGGGGCAGATTGACACCGGGCAGCGCTCGCTCTGGCGCTACGCGGCGGCGCTGCCGGTGGCGGTCACGGATCCGGTCTCGCTGGGGGAGGGCTGCACGCCGCTGGTGCGCCGGCCCTGGCGGGGGCGCCACGCCCATTTCAAGCTCGAATGGTTCGCCCCCTCGGGCAGCTTCAAGGATCGCGGCGCCTCCGTGATGCTGTCGATCCTGCGCCAGCAGGGCGTCGAAGCGGTGCTGGAGGATTCGTCCGGCAACGGCGGCGCCGCGGTGGCGACCTACGCGGCCGCGGCCGGGATGCGGGCCAAGATCCTGGTCCCGGCTTCGACCTCGCCGGCCAAGACCGTGCAGATGCGCGCCGCCGGCGCCGAGGTCGAGCTGATCCCCGGCACCCGCCAGGACACCGCGGACGCGGCCGTGCGGCAGGCCGACACGATCTTCTACGCCAGCCACAACTGGCAGGCGCATTTCCTCCAGGGCACCAAGACGCTGGCCTACGAGTTGTGGGAGGATCTCGGATTCACCGCCCCCGACGCCGTGATCATCCCGTGCGGGGCGGGCAGCAACGTGCTCGGCTGCGACATCGGCTTCTCGGAGCTGCTGCGCCGGGGCGCGATCGCCCGGCTGCCCCGCCTCTACGCGGTGCAGCCGGCCCGGTGCGCGCCCCTGCATGCCGGCTTCCAGGCGCAGGCCGAGGACTTTCTGCCGGTCACCCCGGGCCCGACGCTGGCCGAGGGCGCCTCCATCGCCC
>NZ_VRVD01000922.1:0-1409 GCF_008040015.1 Methylobacterium sp. WL18
ACCGCCTACCTCGCGGCCCCCTCCTCCACCGACCCGAGCGTGGCCCCCGAGGGCGGCGAGGCGCTCTACGTCCTGGTGCACACGCCCTACCTGCGCCCGCACCACGACTGGCGTCCGGACGGCCCCCTGTTCCAGAACTACCGGCGGACCATCCTGGACAAGCTCAAGCGCACGGCCGGCATGCCCGACCTGGAGGAACGCATCGTCGTCGAGCGCCACCTGACCCCGCAGGACATCCACGAGCGCTACCGGGTGCTCAACGGCGCGATCTACGGCCTGGCCTCGCACGGGCGGGTGATGGGCGCGTTCAAGCCCGGCAACCGCTCGCGGCAGGTGCGCGGCCTCTACCTCGCCGGCGGCGCCGCCCATCCCGGCCCCGGCATGCCGATGGTGATGATGTCGGGTTGGATCGCCGCCGACGCGCACGACCAGGACGCGCGCGGAACGCTGCGCGCCTCGGCGTGAGTTCCACTCTTCCATCCCCTCCCCCCTCTGCGGGGGAGGGTGGCCCTCGCGTCAGCGAGGGTCGGGAGAGGGGCAGCGCGACGGTACGGGATGAGGCGATTGTCGCGACTTTTCCAGAAGCCTCGCTCCCCTCTCCCGACCCGCTTCGCGGGCCACCCTCCCCCGCAGAGGGGGGAGGGAAACAGCGGCGCCGTCCGCCGCCCGCCCCCCTGCGCCCGGTCTCACCCCCGATCCGCCGCTTCATGGAGGCGTGGTTCGAGCGCTACCTGCATCGGCACTTCGACGCCCTGCGCCTGCCGCACTGGAGCGTACCGCCGTCCCAGGACCATGCCGGCCCGCTGGTGATCTACTGCAACCACCCCGCCTGGTGGGATGCGGCGGTGATCATCGTGCTGTCCGGCCGGCTCTTCCCGGGTCGCGAGAATCGGGCGCCGTTCGACGCCGCCATGCTGGCGCGCTACCGGGTGTTCGAGCGGATCGGCGCCTTCGGGGTCGACCTCGACAGCGCCCGGGGCGCCGCACAGTTCCTGGCCGCCGCGCGGTCGATCCTGACGCGATCGGGCACGGCCCTCTGGATCACCGCGCAAGGGCGCTTCGTCGACACCCGCGTCCGGCCCCTCGGCCTGCGCCCCGGTGTGGCCCGGCTGGCCGAGATCGCCCCCGACGCGCTGTTCGTGCCGCTCGCCCTCGAATACGCGTTCTGGGACGAGCGCGGGGCCGGGGCCTTCGCGGCCTTCGGGCCGGGGATCTCGGGCGCGGCGTTGGCGGCCCTGTCGCGGACGGATCGGCTCGCCCGCCTGGAGGCCGACCTGACCGCGACCCTCGATCGACTCAGCAGCGACGTGATCAGCCGCGAGCCGGATCGCTTCCGGGCCTTGGTCGCCGGCCGCAAGGGCGTCGGCGGCGTCTACGATCTCTGGCGGCGCCTCGCCGCGCGGCTGGCC
>NZ_VRVD01000923.1:0-1402 GCF_008040015.1 Methylobacterium sp. WL18
GCGGAACGCGGCCTCGCGGCGGCCCTCCGCCTCCAGGATCGCCGATTGCTTGCGCCCCTCGGCCCGCAGGATCTCGGCGGCCCGCTGGCCCTCCGCCTCCAGGATCGAGGCGCGCTTCTCGCGCTCGGCCTTCATCTGCCGGGCCATGGCGCCGGCGAGGTCGGCCGGCGGCACGATGTCCTTGATCTCGATCCGGTTGATCTTGACGCCCCAGGGCGAGGCCGCCGCGTCCAGCACCCGCAGCAGGCGCTCGTTGATCTCGTCCCGGTGGGCGAGGAGCTGGTCGAGATCCATCGAGCCGACCACGGTGCGGATGTTGGTCATGGTCAGGGTGGTCATGGCCAGATCGAGGTTCGAGACCTCGTAGGAGGCGCGGGCCGCGTCGAGCACCTGGTAGAACACCACCGCGTCGATCGTGACGCCGGCATTGTCGCGGGTGAAGGCCTGCTGGCTCGGGACGTCGACCACCTGCTCCATCACGTTCACCCGCCGGCCGACGCGCTCGACGAACGGGATGATCAGGCCGAGGCCCGATTCGAGGGTGCGGTTGTAGCGGCCGAACCGCTCGACCGTGAAGACGTGGCCCTGCGGGATCATCTTCACGCCGGCCGCCAGCGTGACCACCGCCAGCGCCGCCGCGCCGAGCGCGAACGTGCTCAGACCGATCGTGAGATCCATGAAGCCCCTCCCCGGCCGCACGGCGTCGACGGGCGGCTCAGATGCCAGCGTACCAGCTGAACCCGAGGCCCGCGACCATGCTGCCGCGGCCGTGGCCGATGCCGTCGACGCGGTCCACAGCCTCGATGCTGGCGAGGTATTTCAAGGACTTGTAGCCGAGCTGGCGCTCAACCCGGAGGCGAACCGGGGCGCCGTGGGCCACCGGCAGGTCGGCGCCGTTCATGCCGTAGGCCAGGATGGTCTGCGGGTGCAGGGCGTCGAACAGGTCGTAGCTGTCCCACCAGCCGTCGACGCTGCGAATCACCACGTAGCGCGCCTCCGGGCGCATCCCGGCGGCGGCGAGCACCAGGGACAGCGGCACGCCGGTCCACTGGCCGATCGCCGACCAGCCCTGCTCGCAGGAATGGAGCGTGATCTGCGTGCGCGCCGGCATCGCCTTCAGCGCGGCGAGCGAGAACGCCCCAGGCCGCTCGACGAGGCCCGTGACCGGCAGGCGCCAATCCGAGAAGCCCTGCGCCTTCGAGCGGCGATAGGCCGGGTCGTCGGGGTCGGTGGTGTTGATGGTCGGGAACACCGCCGAGATCGCCTCGGGGCGGAATTCCCGGGCGAGCGGCTGGCGCGCCAGCAGCAGGCGCTGCCCCGCGAAGGTCAGCCAGTCGCTCAACCCGTAGGGATTGGGGCGCAGCTGCGGCGCGCCGGGATCGCAGCCGCCGACGAGGCCGGC
>NZ_VRVD01000924.1:0-1398 GCF_008040015.1 Methylobacterium sp. WL18
CCCCGGTCCGGGTTTCGGCCCAGCTTCCGGTCCGGCGGGCGTCCCGGCGGATCCGGGCCGCGGCCCGAATCCGGGGGGCCCGATGGCGCCGCGGTGCTGTATGGCTGGCACCCGGTGGTCCAGGCGCTGGGCAACGCGGAGCGCGGCCTGCACCGGCTGCTCGCCACCGAGAACGCGGCGGCCCGGCTGACCGAGGAATTCGGCGATGCCCTGCGCATCGCCCCCGAGTTGGTCCGACCGAGCGAGATCGGCCGCCTGCTCGGGCCGGACGCGGTCCACCAGGGCCTGTATCTCGAGGCCGAGCCCCTGCCCGCTCCCGGCCTCGACGACCTGCCGGCCGACGCCCTGCTGCTGGCGCTGGACCAGATCACCGACCCGCACAATGTCGGGGCGATCGTCCGCACCGCCGCGGCCTTCGGGGTCGCCGGCATCGTCACCACGGTGCGGCACGCGCCGGGCGCCACCGGGGTCCTGGCGAAATCCGCGTCCGGGGGGCTGGAGCACGTGCCCTTCGTCACCGTCCGCAACCTGGCCGAGGCGCTGATCGAGCTGGGCGAGCGCGGCTACACCCGGATCGGCCTCGATTCCGACGCGCCCGCGAGCCTCGACACCCTCACCGTCGCCCGGCCGCTGGTGATCGTCCTCGGGGCGGAGGGCAAGGGCCTGCGCGAGCGGACCCGGACCTGCTGCGACATCCTGGCCCGGATCCCGTTCTCGGGGGCGATCCGCAGCCTCAACGTCTCGAACGCGGCCGCCATCACCCTCTACGCCCTGGGCCGGCCGCCGGCCTGAACGGCCGCCGGATACGGCGCGGAAACAAAAATTCGCCCGCCCGATTCCGGGGATGACCTAGGCAAGTCCAGCACCCTGCCGTAGACGTCGGCTTCAGAGGGGGGCGTGGGCTGGTAGGCGTGCGCCGGATGCTGGACGATGCTTTGACGTATGGCGGTGGGGCCTTCAGCCTGATCGCCGTCGGCGTGTGGCTGTGGCTCGCCCGGCGGGCCTTCCCGAGCTTCGAATCCTTCGTGAAGGGGTTCGACGACGAGCTGCGCCTGGGCGCGAGCCCGGAGGAGCGGGCCCGCACCGCCCGCTGGCACCAGGTCCGCCAGGCTGCCGTGGCCCTGACCGCAGTCGGGGCGCTGTGCCTGTCGATCGGCCTCGCGATCCCCGACTGAGCGGACAAGGTCCGGGCTTCGAAAGGTCCTCGACCTTTCGCGGGTGCGGGCGGAGCCCGCTGTCTTCAGGGATGCCGACCCCGAGCCCTTTAGAAACCCCGACATGCCGCGCTCTAAGGCCCGGCCCGGAATCCGGCGAGCGGCGCGGTGAGGGTGCAGACCAGCCCGTCGCGGTGATAGTCGAGCGCGGCCCGGCCGCCGACCGCCCCGGCGAGCCCCCGCT
>NZ_VRVD01000925.1:0-1396 GCF_008040015.1 Methylobacterium sp. WL18
GCCCAGGGCTCGGTGACGGCGTGGGCGCCCCGCCGGCCGGTGGCCCGCTCCTGGCCGCCGGCCACGAGGACATCCGGCCAGCGCGCGCAGAACGCCTCCACGCAGGCCGGGTCGAAATGGCGGCCGCTGTCGGCCCGGATGCAGGCCAGGGCCGCCTCGAACGACATCGCCTCCTTGTAGGGGCGCTGCGTGGTCAGGGCGTCGAACACGTCCGCCACGGCGACGATTCGGGCCGCCAGGGGGATCGCGTCGCCCGCGAGCCCCTTCGGGTAGCCGCTGCCGTCCCACTTCTCGTGATGCGCCTCGGCGATCTCGGCGGCCAGCCGGATCAGCTCGGAGGAGCTGCCGCCCAGGATGCGCTGGCCGATGGTCGCGTGCGTCTTGATCAGGGCGAACTCGTCCGGGTCGAGCCGGCCGGGCTTCAGCAGGATGCCGTCCGGGATGGCGACCTTGCCGACATCGTGCAGCGGCGCGGCGAGGTACAGGTTGCGGCAGGCCTCCGCCGGCAGGCCGAGCGCCTCGGCCACGATCTGACTGTAGCGGGCGACCCGCCAGGTGTGGTCGCCGGTGTCGTTGTCGCGATACTCCACGGCCAGCGACAGGCGGAAGATGATCTCCTCCTCGCGCTCGCGCATGTGCCGGAGGGCGGCCTCGACCTCGCCGTCGAGCCAGGCGGCCTGCTCGGCCAGCCGCCGCACCGCCTTGGCGAGGCGGATCAGGTTGCGCAGCCGCACGGTCTGCTCGACGCCCCGCATGGACTTGTCGAGGAAGTCCGTCGCCCCCGCCTCGAGCGCGGCGAGCCGCACCGCGTCGGAGATGTCGCTGGTCACCATCGCGATCGGCACCTGCGCGTAGTGCGGGATGGTGCGCATGCGCTGGATGAACGCGATCCCGTCCATGGCCGGCATGTGGTAGTCGACCAGCACGATGTCGAAGGCGCGCATCTGCGCCTCCACGAGGGCGGCGGCCGGGTCGGCGTAGTCGGTCACGCTGACGTCGGGCTTGGCCTCCAGCATCTGGCGCAGGCGCAGGCGCATGGTCGCGCTGTCGTCAACCAAGAGCGCGTCCATCATGGCGTCTCGCCTCGCCCGGCGGGCCGGATGCAGGACGGGCGGGGCGTCGGCGCCGCGATCCCGGCAGCCCGTGGGCGCCGGGAGCCGCGGGTCTCCGACGTCGGATCCGGAGGGCTGGAAGCGGTCATGATCCGATCCGGTGACGTTCGCGGGTGACGGTGCCGTGCGCGATCGGGAAAGTCTCGTCGGCGATGCGATACATTTGGAATATTGCACGTTAAAGGGGAGTAAATGATTACGCACTCGCGACCCAAGATAATTATTTACTTTTTAGAAAATATCTGCAGTAAATTTTCTAATTTTTGTAATATAATACTTAGTAG
>NZ_VRVD01000926.1:0-1393 GCF_008040015.1 Methylobacterium sp. WL18
CTTCCCCCCGGCGCCTCCCGCTCACCCTGCGCCTGGCCGTGCGCGAGTTGCGCGCCGGCCTGTCCGGCTTCGGGGTGTTCCTCGCCTGCATCGCGCTCGGCGTCGCCGCGATCGCCGGCGTGGCGTCGATCTCGCGCTCGCTCTCCGACGGCCTCGGCCGGGAGGGGCGACGGATCCTCGGGGGCGACCTCGCCTACAACCTGATCAACCGCGAGGCGACCGACACGGAGCGGCAGGCCCTGTCGCGGGAGGGCACGGTCGACGCCGTGGCATCCCTGCGCGCCATGGCGGTGGCGGGCGGCGGAGACGCCGCGCTCGTCGAGCTGAAGGCCGTCGATCCCGCGACCTACCCGGCAGCCGGCGAACTCGTCACCGATCCGCCGGGCCGGCTCGCCGACCTGCTGGCCGAGCGCGACGGGGCGCCGGGCGCGCTAGCGGATCCGGCCCTGCTCACCCGCCTCGACGTCAAGGTCGGCGACCGGATCGCGCTCGCCGGGCACCCGGTCGCGATCCGCGGCACGCTCACGTCGGAGCCCGACAAGATCGCCGGCGGCATCGGCTTCGGCCCGAGGCTGATGATCTCGGAGCCGACGCTGCGCGCCACCGGCCTCGTCCAGCCGGGCAGCCTCAACCGCTGGAGCTACCGGATCGTCCTGCCGAAAGACGCCGCCCGGGACCCGGACCTCGACGCCGCGCAGGTGCGGATCCGAACCGCGTCTCCGGAGGCCGGCTGGGAGATCCGGTCTCGCGGCAACGCCGACCCGCGCTTTTCCAAGAGCATCGAGCGCTTCACCCAGTTCCTGACCCTGGTGGGGCTGACGGCGCTGATCGTCGGGGGCGTGGGCGTCGGCAACGCGGTCCACGCCTTCGTGGAGCGCAAGCGTCCCTCGATCGCGACGCTCAAGAGCGTCGGCGCCCCGGGCTCGCAGGTGGTCGCCCTCTACCTGACTCAGGTGATGCTGATCGCGGGCATCGGCACGGCGATCGGCCTCGCGGTCGGCGCAAGCCTGCCGTTCGTCCTGGATGCGCTGTTCTCCGCCGACCTGCCGTTGCCCTTGAATCCGACTTTGGCGCCGGGGGAATTGCTACTCGCCGCCGCCTACGGGCTGCTGACCGCCTTCGCGTTCGCGATCACGCCGCTCGGCCGTGCCCACGACGTGCCGGTCTCGGGCTTGTTCCGCGACACGGTCGATCCCGCCCGGGTCAGCCCGCGTTGGCGCTACCGGATCTGGCTTGCCCTCAGCCTCGCCGCCCTGGTCGGCCTGGCGGTCGGCACGGCGTTCGACCGGCGTGTGGCCCTGATCTTCATCGCGGCCGCCGCCATCGCGTTCGCGCTGCTGCACGGGGTGGCGCTCGGCCTGATGGCGCTCGCCCGCCGCCTGCCGCATCCGCG
>NZ_VRVD01000927.1:0-1392 GCF_008040015.1 Methylobacterium sp. WL18
CACGGCGCTGCGCGGCCCGCACGCCCGCGATCAGCCCGAGGCCGGTGTAGAGCAATTCGGCGATGCCGAGGTTCAGGCGGAAACCCGGATCGACGAGCCCGTGCAGCAGGTGGGCGATGAGTCCGACCGCGCAGGCGGCCGCGATGGCCGCCAGCGGATCGCCCACCGGTGCGCGCCAAGCCGCCCGGAAGCCGCGGTAGATCCCGACCGAAAAGACCAGCGCGAAGGCGGTGTAGCCGACGATCCCGACCTCGGTGAGGATCAGGATGTGCAGGTTGTGCACGACGTGGTTCGAGCGGTCGAACAATCCGGCGAGGCGGGACAGGCCGGTCTGATCGAGCACCGCGAACTGGTTGCCGAAATTGTTCAGCCCGACGCCGAAGAACGGGAACTGCGCGAACAGCGCCAGGGCGGCTGCGTTGAGCGGCCCACGCTGCGCCGCCGAGCCGCCGTCATCCGCGGTCAGGCGCTCCCAGACCAGCGGCCCGGCATAGATCGCCCCGATCCCGGCCACGACGACCAGCAGGGCGAACACCATCAGGCTCGCCCGAGAGAACAGCCGGTCCCTGTAGACCAGCAGGATCACCAGGGTCGCCGAGAGCGGATAGGTCAGCCAGGAGGCGCGCGACAGGGTCAGCACCACGCCGACGACGGCCGAACCGGCCCCGGCGGCGCCGATCAGGCGCAGGAGTTTCGGGCCCCGAGAGAGGGCTAGCGCCAGTGCCAGCGGCCAAACGAACTCGTAATAGTACCCGAGAATATTCGGGTGGACCTTCAGGCCTCCGGCGCGGCGCTGGGCGGAGAAGTTGATGTTCTCCTCGACGATCTGCTCCTCGCCGAGCACGGAGAGGCCGAGTTCGGAGCCGGAGACGTATTGCAGCCCCGCCACCGCGGTCTGCACCAGGCACAGCGCGCAGATCGCCAGCGCCAGGGTGCGGATATCGGCGCCGGACAGGTTCGAGACGGCGACCGAGACGAGGAGCAGCCCGAGGAACCGCCAGGCATCGAACCACAGGTAGGCGGTGTCGGGGGCGTTGGCCAGCGAGAGCAGGCCGGCGGTCAGGAAGCCCAGCTGCGTGAGCACGAGCGGCCGGTCGAGGCGCAGCCCCGAGACCCGCTCGCCGATGCCGGTCAGCTTGGACAGGATCAGCGTCAGCGCCACCAGGAGCGCCACGCTGACGGTCAGTCCGGCGCCGCCGCCGATGCTCGGCAGGTATTGGCCGACGGCCTCGAAATGCTGGAAGAAGCTGACATCGAGCTTCACGGTCAGCCCGACCGCGAGGGCGACCAGCAGCAGGGGCGTCAGGCGGTAGCGCTGCCCGGCGATCAGGGCGCCGACCCCGCCGAAGGCCGCGGCCAACCCGACCACGGCGAATTTCAGGGGCGCGGCGC
>NZ_VRVD01000928.1:0-1390 GCF_008040015.1 Methylobacterium sp. WL18
GCCGGGATCACCGCCCGGCGCGAGGCCACCGCCCGGGCGATCGCGGCCGAACTCGGCATCCCGGAGCCGGGACCTGCCGAATCACACCTCGGTCACCAGGAGATGACACCGGCCCGGTGACACGCCTCGGCATCGGTCCTATCTGTCCGCTCTGGGCGGGCAGAGTCATGACGGACGTAACACTGAGAACCGCGAAGTTCGCGATCGGCGCCGTGGTGCGTCACAGGATCTACCCGTTCCGGGGTATCGTGTTCGACGTCGACCCGGTGTTCGACAACACCGAGGAATGGTGGCTGGCGATCCCCGAGGATGTCCGGCCGCGCAAGGACCAGCCGTTCTACCACCTGCTCGCCGAGAACGCCGAGACCGAGTACGTCGCCTACGTGTCCGAGCAGAACCTCCTGCCGGACACCTCCGGCGAGGCGCTGCGCCATGCCGGCATCGCCGAGATGTTCGAGCGCGACGCGGCCGGCGGCTACCGCGTGCGCGACCGCGTCCGGAACTGATTTTTTTTCGACGGTCTTCGAAGGAGCCGGCCGAGTCCGTCCTTCCGAGGTCCGGGCTCCCGAAGGGCGAGCCCTTTGGGAGCCCCCGAATCCCGGCGCCGGCGATCGCGCATGAAAAAGGGGCCGGCCCTCGCGGTCCGGCCCCGATCGCGATCCGCTGCGGCGTTACTTCGCCGCCGGAGCGGGGGCGGCGCCGGCCGCCGGGGCGGCGCTGCCCTGCTGCTCGAGCTTCTTGCGCATGTCCTCGGAGCGCTTCTCCAGCTCCGACTGCAGCTTCTTCTGCTGCTCTTCCAGGACCTTCGGGTCGATGGCCGGGCCGTCGAAGGCCTTGCCGAAGCCGGCCAGCGGCACCGCGAAGGTGACTTCGCGCTGGGTCTGGTTCTGGACCGAGACGTTGAGGGTCGTGCCCTTCTTCATCGCGGCGACGACGCCGGCATCGACGCCGCCGGCCTCGGCGAAGCAGCCGTTCGGGAAGCAGACCGCGAAGCGGCCCGGGGTCGCGGCCTGGCCGTCGACGTTGAAGCGGATGCCCGGCTGCAGCAGCAGGCCGAGCGGCAGAAGGTAGCGCACCACGCGCACTTCCTGCTTCTGTGCGGCGTTCTTCATCTCGTAGACGGCCACCGCCAGCACGGGCTGGCCCTGGTCGGACACGAAGTCGCGCGTCGTGTAGCAGATGTCGGTGCCGGAGCCCTGGTCCTTGCCGCAGACCTTGGTCCAGTCGGCCTGGCTCGGCTCGGACTTCACGGTCACGATCTGGGGACCGGTCTGCGCGGCGGCGCCGGCCGGCGTGTTGGCGGCCGGGGTGTTCATGTGTCTTAAACACAAATGACGCTGCCGACGATATAATATGTGTAGATGACGGTGGGCGCCGTATAATTAAAAAA
>NZ_VRVD01000929.1:0-1390 GCF_008040015.1 Methylobacterium sp. WL18
GCGGCGGCCTCGGCGATCGCCCGGGCGGCGCGGGCGAGCCAGGAGGGATTGGCCGGGGCGTGGGCGGTCCGGGTGAGGCACTGGTCCATGATTCGATCCTCCGTCTGTCCGGAACCCGGCGATCTTGACCACAAGGGACTGGCGGCGACAGGAACAGTTCGGTACGGTTTCGAAGAATTGTCCGGTCGGAAAGGCAGTACGGATGCAGATCGCGAGCAAGCCGGCCGGAACGCGCGTGGAGACCGTGGCCGGCGAGATCCGGGAACGCATCGCGGCGCGCCATCTCGTGCCCGGGGTCCGGATCCCGTCGGTGCGGGCGTTCGCGGAATCCATGGGCGTGTCGAAATCGACCGTGGTGGAGGCCTATGACCGGCTGGCCGCCGAGGGCACCCTGGTGGCGCGGCCGGGCTCGGGCTTCTACGTCGCCGGCAAGACCCGGCCGCTCTCGCTCCAGGCGATGGGCCCCCGGCTCGACCGGATCGTGGACCCGCTCTGGATCACCCGCCAGGCCCAGCAGGCCGGCGCGGACCAGCTCAAGCCCGGGGCCGGCTGGCTGCCGGATTCGTGGATGCCGCACGAGGCGATCCGGCGCGGCCTGCGCCGGGTGGCCCGGGCCGATCTGGCCGAGATGACCAATTACGACCGCCCGCTCGGCTACGAGCCCCTGCGGATCCAGATCGCCCGCAAGATCGCCGAGAAGGGCGTCGGCGCCGAGCCGGACCAGATCGTGCTGGTCGAATCGGCCACGCAGGCGCTCGATCTCGTCTGCCGCTTCCTGCTCCAGCCGGGCGACACCGTGCTGGTGGACGATCCCTGCTACTTCAACTTCCTGGCGCTGTTGCGGGCGCACCGGGTCGCGGTGGTCGGCGTGCCGCTGACCCCGGAGGGGCCGGACCTGCGCACCCTCGGAGCGCTGCTCGAGCGGCATCGTCCGCGCTTCTATCTCACCAACGCGGCGCTCCAGAACCCGACCGGTGCGAGCCTCGCCCCGGCCATCGCGCACCGGCTGCTGAAGCTGTGCGAGGCGCACGACACCTTGATCGTCGAGGACGAGATTTTTGGCGATCTCGAACCGGAGCCGGCGCCGCGGCTCGCGGGGTTCGACGGGCTGGAGCGGGTGATCCAGATCGGCAGCTTCTCGAAGACGCTGTCGGCGGCGGCGCGCTGCGGCTGGATCGCGCTGCGGGCCGACTGGGTCGAGCCGCTGGTCGATCTCAAGCTGGCGCTGAGCCTCGGCAACGGCCACGTCACCGCGGCTCTGGTGCACAGCCTGATCACCGAGGGCTGCTATCGCCGGCACCTCGCCGAGACCAAGCGGCGGCTCGCCGGCGCCATGGTCCAGGCCTCGGCCGAGCTCGGCGCCTGCGGGCTGGAGCCGTGGGCGCAGCCT
>NZ_VRVD01000092.1:0-11373 GCF_008040015.1 Methylobacterium sp. WL18
CCTCCGGGACGGGCGGCAACTGCGCCAGCAGGGCCTCGGCCACGGTCTCGGCCGGCGTATCCACCGGGAGGCAGAGGCGCGCCCCGAGCCCGCGCGCCGCCGAAAGGCTGCGAGACCCCATGCTGCGCATCAGGAACACCCGCGGGAGAGCCGGGGCGGCGGCGATCAGGGTTCGCAGGCCGACGAGCGGGGAGGGCTGAAGCAGGTCGAGATCCGCCACCAGGGCGAGGCAGGGACCGGCAGGCGGCATCGCGGCCGCGTCCAGCACCGTGCAGGGGGCGATGTCTCCGAGCACGCGCAGGAGTTCGCCGCGGCGGTCGGGCTGGTCGGTGTAGAGGACGACGGTGCCCGCGCGCATCTGGCTCTTCGTGGCATGCCCCCGGGTCCGACAGGCGGCGGGATCCGCGTCGCGTCGCAGGCAGGGCGTTTTAACGCCTCGACCTTGCCAGACGGTAACGCCGGATCCGCGCCTACTGCGCCGCCGCCGCGTCGAGCAGCCAGGCCACGTCGCCCACGCTGGTGACCCGCCCGGCCGGCAGGTCCTCCCCGGCGGCGAGCCGGGCCAGGGCCTCGCGCTTTCCGGCGCCCGTGACCAGGAACAGCACGTGCCGCGAGGAGGCGAGCGCCGGCAGGGTCAGGCTGATCCGCGGCACGAACGGCGCCAGACCGGCTTCCGGCACGGGGGCGACCAGCCGGTGGGGCTCGGCCACGGCCGGCTTGCCCGGGAACAGGGAGGCCGTGTGCCCGTCCTCGCCGAGGCCGAGCAGCACCAGGTCGAACAGCGGCCTGGAAGGATCGAGGCTGTCGGCTCCGTAGAAATCCAGCAGGGTCTGCTCGTAGGCTCGCGCTCCCGCCTCCGCGCCCGCGTCGGAGGGAATGAAGTGCAGGTGGGTCGCGGGGATCCGGGAACCGTGCCCGAACGCCTCGCGGACCATCCGGACGTTGCTGCGCTCATCGTCCCAGGGGACCACCCGGTCGTCGCCGAAGAACCAGTGGATCCGCTCCCACGGCACCCGGGCGGCATAATCTGGGCCGGCAAGCAGGCCGTAGAGCAGCTTCGGGGTCGAGCCGCCGGACAGGCAGATCGCGATCCGCTCGGATTCGGTCTCGCCGCAGGCCACGATCAGCCGCTCGGCCGCCTCGCGGGCGACCGCCTGCGGATCGGACAGGACATGGGTTCCGGTGGGAAGGCTCATCGGCGCCTCGGGATGATTATCGGCTTCAGGACTTCTTGGGCTCCTGGTGGCCGCCGAACCCCTTGCGCATGGCCGAGAGCAGCTTGTCGGCGTAGCTCTCGTGCTCGCGGGAGCGGAAGCGGCGGTACAGGGCGGCGGACAGTACGGTCGCCGGGACGCTCTCCTCGATGGCGGCGTTGATCGTCCAGCGGCCCTCGCCGGAATCCTCGACGTAACCGGAGAAGTCGTGGAGGCTCTCGTCGCCGGCCAGCGCCTGGGCGGTCAGGTCGAGCAGCCAGGACGAGACGACGCTGCCGCGCCGCCAGACCTCGGCGATGTCGCCCATGTTCAGGTCGAAGCGCCGCTCCGGCGGAAGCGCATCCGAATTGGCGTGCTTCAGGATGTCGAAGCCCTCGGCATAGGCCTGCATCAAGCCGTACTCGATGCCGTTATGGACCATCTTGACGAAATGGCCGGCCCCGGTGGGTCCGGCATGGATGTAGCCCTGCTCGGCGCGCGGGTCGCGGCCGTCGCGGTTGGGGGTCTTGGGGATGTCGCCGATGCCCGGTGCCAGGGTCTTGAAGATCGGGTCGAGGCGGTCGACGGTCTCGGTGTCGCCGCCGATCATCATGCAATAGCCGCGCTCCAGGCCCCAGACGCCGCCCGAGGTCCCGACATCGACGTAGTGCAGGCCCTTCTGCTTCAGCTCCAGCCCCCGGCGCACGTCGTCGCCGTAGAAGGAATTGCCGCCGTCGATGATGCAGTCGCCGGATTGCATCAGGCCGCCCAGGGTCTTGACCGCCTCCTCGGTGATCGCGCCGGCCGGGAGCATCACCCAGGCGGTGCGCGGCACCTCCAGCTTGGCGACCAGATCCTCCAGGCTCGACGCGCCGACCGCGCCGGCTTCCACCAGCGCGGCAACCGCCGCCGGGTTCTGGTCGAAGACCACGGCCGTGTGCCCGTCGCGCAGGAGGCGCCGGACGATGTTGCCGCCCATCCGGCCGAGGCCGATCATGCCGAGTTGCATCGCTGCCATCCCTTACCGATCGCCCCCGCGGGGCGGGGCTTAAGTGCTTCGCCGGCTACGCCAATACTGAAGTATGCGGCGCACCCTTTTCCCGGACACCTGTAACGTAGTGAACGGCAATCCCGGATCCCGTGAGAAAAGCGCCGCGCAGCGGCTCGAACTCGACGCTGGGTCTCGATGTCACGACGTTTCGCGCGCTCTTGTGCCGGCCCCCGGGTCGCATTTCGCTGACGCTGCATGCGCCCGGGAACGGGCGGCCAGACCCATCCGCTCTCTAAGCCACGGCCGCCTTCAATGCCGCCGCCACGCGCTTCAGCCCGGCGTCGAGATCGCCCTTGATGTGGACCCGCAGCGCCCGGCGGCCGCGCTCGGCCAGCACCGCGAAGTCGCCCCGCGCCTGCGCGGCCACCACGGTGCTGAAGCCCAGCGCCCGGCCGGGGATCGGCAGGTCCGCGGAGGGGGCCGAGGTGATCTGCAGGAACACGCCGGTATCCGGGCCGCCCTTGTAGGCCTGCCCGGTCGAGTGCAGGAACCGGGGCCCGAATTCCAGGCAGGTCGCGACCTTCCGGGCGTCGCGCACGGCGAGCCGGGCCTCCTGCAGGATGCCGGCGGCCTTCGCGTCCCGCGGGACGTAGGCGAGCAGCCCGAGATAATCGCCGTCCTTCAGGCGGGCGAGCTGCGCCTTGAGCGCAGCCTCCAGGCCCTGCGTAGCCTGCGGCAGGGAAGCGGCATTCTCCCGGTCGGCGTAGAGGGCGACGGCGTCGTCCTCGAACAGTGGCGTCTCGGCGGGGAGGGCGCCGTTCGCTTCCGCTTCCGAGAACAGCTTCTTCGTCTCGATCTTGCTGGCCTCGACATCGGGCTGGTCGAACGGGTTGATGCCGAGCACCGCGCCGGCGACCGCGGTCGCCATCTCCAGGCGGTAGAATTCCTGCGGCAGCTGCTCGATCGAATCGAGGGTGATCCGGGCGATCGGGTGGCCGTCGCGCTCCAGGGCGCGCAGGGCCTCGTCCTGTGCCTCCTGAGCCTGACCGTCGAGGCGCAGGTAGATGAAGAACCGGTCGCGGCCATAGACCGCCGGGACGCTCGCCGGCTCGCCGTCCACCGGCACGAGGCCCTTGCCCTGCTTGCCGGTCGACTCGGCGATGAGCTGCTCGGCCCAGGCGCCGAAGCTGTCGATTCCCGGCGAGGCGATGATCGTGACCTTGTCGCGTCCGGCAAGACCCGCAACGCCCATCGCGGCACCGAGCAGCACGCCCGGATTCTGCGCGGGCGGCACCACCGGCCCGCAGGAACGGACCATGATCCGGGCCGTCTCCAGCAGCGCCTTCACGTCGAGGCCGAGGGCCGCGGCCGGCACCAGCCCGAAGGCCGACAGCACGGAGTACCGCCCGCCGATCTGCTTCACGCCGTAGAAGATTTTCTTGAAGTTATCGGCTTTGGCGGCGCGCTCCATGTCGGAGCCCGGGTCGGTCACGGCGACGAAGTGATCGCCCGCCCGGTCGCCCAACTTCTCCTTCACCCGCCCTAGGAAGTAGTCGCGAAAGACGTTCGGCTCCAGCGTCGAGCCGGACTTGGACGAGACGATGAACAGGGTCCGCCCAAGATCGATGCTCGCCTCCAGGGCGCGCACCTGATCCGGGTGGGTCGAATCGAGGATCTGGAGCTTCGGGAAGCCTTCGCGCTGGCCGTAGGTGAGGCTCAGCACCTCGGGGCCGAGGCTGGAGCCGCCCATGCCCAGCACCACGGCGTCGGTGAAGCCCTGCTGCTTCACCCACTCCGAGAAGGCGGCGTAGTCGGCGGCCTTCTCTAGCTCGTCCTCGACGATGTGCAGCCAGCCGAGCCAGCTCGCCTCGTCGTGGCCGGACCAGACCGTCGCGTCCCCGGCCCAGAGCCGGCGGATGGCGCCGCTCGCCCGCCAGGATTCGACAGTCTTCTTCGCCTCCGCGGCGAGGCTGTCGTCCATCACGAGGCTCTGGCCGTCGAGGCGCTGGCCGAGAAGCGCCGCGCGCTTGCCAGCGACCGCGCCGAGCAGGTCGTCGGCGGCGTCGATGAAGAGCTGCACGCCCTCCCTCACCAGCTGCTCGGCGACCTTCTCGATGTCGATGCCGGCCCGGGCGAGCCGGGTCATGACCGCCTCGGCGCCCGGCACGTCCTCTTCGATCGTCGCCCGCACGGTGCCGTGGTCACGGAACGCGTCCATGGTGGCGGGGGGCATGGTGTTGACGGTGTTCGGGCCGATCAGCTCCTCGACGTAGAGCACGTCGGAATAGGCCTTGTTCTTCACGCCCGTGGAGGCCCAGAGCAGCCGCTGCGCCTTGGCGCCCTTCTCGGCCAGGGCCGTCCACTTGGATTCGGCAAAAATCTTCCGGTAGCGCTGGTAAGCCAGCTTGGCGTTGGCGATCGCGACCTTGCCCTTGAGCTGGGCGAGCGCCGTCTTTTCGTCGGGGTCGTTGGCCTGGGCGATCTTCTCGTCCAGCAGCTTGTCCACCAGCACGTCGATCCGGCTGATGAAGAAGCTCGCTACGCTGGCGATCTTCGACACGTCGTGGCCGGCCTTGGCCCGCGCGTCGAGTCCGTCGATGAAGGCGCGGGCCACCGCTTCGTAGGCCTCCTGCGAGAACAGGAGCGTTACGTTGATCGAGATGCCCTCTTCCGTAAGCTGCCGGATCGCCGGAATGCCCTCCGGGGTGGCGGGCACCTTCACCATCAGGTTGTCGCGGGCGACCGCCTTGTGCAGGCGCCGCGCCTCGGTGAGCGTCGCCTCGGTGTCGAGCGCCAGGTAGGGCGAGACTTCGAGGCTGACGTAGCCGTCCGCCCCGTCGCTCGCCTCGTAGACCGGACGGAGCACGTCGGCGGCGGCCTGGATGTCGGCGATGGCCAAGCCCTCGTAGAGGTCGATGACGCGGCTGTCGCCGGTCTCCTGCACGGCCTTCAGGCTGGCATCGTACTCGTCCGAGTGACCGATCGCCTTCTCGAATATCGACGGGTTGGACGTCACCCCGCGCAGGCCGTCCTCCTCGACGAGGCGCTTCAGCGCACCTTTCTGGATGAAGCCGCGGGCCACGAAGTCCAGCCAGACCGCCTGATCCTGTTCGTCGTGCAGGGCCTTGAGCGCGTTCATGTCGGTTCCTCGTCTCGCATACCGCTACTCGGCGGGCGCCCTCCCTCCCCCCTTTGCGGGGGAGGGTGGCCCTCGCGTCAGCGAGGGTCGGGAGAGGGGAGCCCGGCTTCCAGAAGAGGCGCGACCCTCATGAAGGCCAAGCCATATTCTGCACCGTCGCTCCCCTCTCCCGACCCCCTTTCGGGGGCCACCCTCCCCCGCAGAGGGGCGAGGGGACCGTCGCGCATCCGCCGTTACTTACCGCCTGTGCTTGGCGAGCTGCGCCCGGGCGGCCTCCAGCACCTTGTCGGGGGTAAAGCCGAACTTGGTCTGGAGATCCTTGATCGGAGCCGAGGCGCCGAACGTATCCATGCCGATGACCGTGCCCTCGGTTCCGGCGTAGCGGTCCCAGCCGATGATGCTGCCCTGCTCCACGGTCACCCGCGCCTTGACGGCGGGGGGCAGCACGGAATCCCGGTAGACTTGGTCCTGGCGCTCGAACAGGTCCCAGGACGGCATCGAGACCACTCGGGCCTTCACGCCCTCGGCCTTCAGCGTCTCGTAGGCGCCGACGCAGAGCTGCACCTCTGACCCGGTGCCGATCAGGATCACGTCGGGCGTCCCGTCGCTGTCGGCCAGCACGTAGGCGCCCTTGGCGGTGCCGGAGGCCGCGCCGAACTTGGTCCGGTCCATCGTCGGCAGCGGCTGGCGCGAGAGCGCCAGCACGGCCGGCTGGTCTTTGAGCGAGAAGATGACCCGGTAGGCCTCGGCGACCTCGTTCGCGTCGGCCGGGCGCAGGGTGACGAGGCCCGGGATGCAACGCAGCGAAAGCAGCTGCTCGACCGGCTGGTGCGTCGGCCCGTCCTCTCCCACACCGATCGAATCATGGGTGAAGATGTGGAAGATCGGCAGCTCCATCAGGGAAGCGAGCCGGACCGGCGGCCGCATGTAGTCGGCAAACACCAGGAAGGTCGCACCGTAGGCTCTCAGGCCGGAAAGCCCGAGGCCGTTCACGATCGAGCCCATGGCGTGCTCGCGCACGCCGAAATGCAGGTTGCGGCCGCCGGGCGTGAACGGTCCGAACGAGCCGGCGCCCTCGAAGGTCAGGTTCGACTTGTTGGACGGCGCCAGGTCGGCCGAGCCGCCGAGCAGGAACGGCACGTGCTGCGCGATCGCGTTGAGCACCTTGCCGGAGGATTCGCGGGTGGCCAGGCCCTTCGCATCGGGCTCGAACACCGGGATGTCCTTGTCCCAGCCGTCGGGCAGGCGGCCTTCCAGCAGGGCGTCGAGGTCCTCGGCGTGGTCGGCATCGGCCTCCCGGGCCTTGGACAGCAGATCCTGCCAAGCATCGTAGAGGGCGGCACCGCGCTTGCCGATGCCGTCTCGGAAGTTCTCGTGCACGCCATCCGGCACCAGGAACTGCGCGTCCTCCGGCCAGCCGTAGGCCCGCTTCGCGCCCTTGACCTCCTCCTCGCCGAGCGCGTCCGAGTGCGCCTTCGAGGTGCCCTGCTTCTTCGGGGCGCCGTAGCCGATCACCGACTTGACGACGATCAGGGTCGGCCGATCGTTGGTGGCCAGGAACGTCTCGATCGAGCCGGCGATCGCGTGGACGTCGTTAGCGTCGGCGACCCGCAGGACTTGCCAGCCATAGGCCAGGAACCGGGTGGCGACCTCTTCACCGAAGGCGAGTTCCGTGTGGCCCTCGATGGTGACGGTGTTGTCGTCGTAGATCCAGCAGAGGTTGGCCAGCCGCAGGTGGCCGGCGAGAGAGGCGGCCTCCGAGGCGACGCCCTCCATCAGGTCGCCGTCCGAGCAGATAGCGTAGACGTTGTAGTCGAACAGCGGCAGGTTCGGCCGGTTGAGGTGCTGGCCGAGGAAGCGGCCGCCGATCGCCATGCCGACCGAGTTGGCTACACCCTGGCCGAGGGGCCCGGTGGTGGTCTCGACGCCGGTGGTGAAATGGTACTCCGGGTGCCCCGGGGTGCGGCTGTCGAGCTGCCGGAACTTCTTGATCTCGTCCAGCGTCACGGCCGGCGCGTTGCCGCCGTCGCTCTCGGCGACGTTGGCGAGGTGCAACAGGGCGTAGAGCAGCATCGAGGCATGGCCGCAGGACAGCACGAAGCGGTCGCGGTTCGGCCAGTGGGGATGTGCGGGGTCGTAGCGGAGGTAGCGGTTCCACAGCGTGTAGGCGACCGGGGCGAGGCCCATCGGCGCGCCCGCATGGCCGGAATTCGCCTTTTGCACCGCGTCGATCGCGAGCGTCCGGATGGTGTTGATGCTGAGCGTATCGATCTCAGCGAGGGCCGCCTTGGCGGGAGTATCAGCGCCGCTCATGATGTCGCGTCTTCCAGTTCGCCTCTTGCGTGCCGCTTGTCGGCTTCACGCTGCCGCAGGACGGCGGGAGGGGCTCCGTTGGCCTTACCACCCTGCCGATCCGCCGGCCCTTCGCCGCGCGTATAGCTGAGCAGCGTGTTGACGAGCGCCACATGGGTGAATGCCTGGGGGAAGTTACCCACAAGGCGCTTGGCATGCACGTCGTATTCCTCGCTGACGAGGCCGAGATCGGTGCAGATCCCGATCAGGCGCTCGATGATCGTCCGCGCCTCGTCCCGCCGGCCGAGGCCGATCAGGTTGTCGGCATACCAGAATGTGCAGGGCAGGAACGCCCCCTCGTTGCCGGACAGGCCGTCGGTGGTCTGCCCCTGGGTCTCGTAGCGGAGGATGAAGCCGTCCCGCATCAGCCCCTCGCCGATCGCCGCGACGGTGCCGACCACCCGGGGATCGTCCTGCGGCAGGAAGCCGGTATGGGCGATCAGCAGCAGGCTCGCGTCCAACGCCTTCGACCCGTAGGACTGGACGAAGCTGTTGAGCTCCGGGTCGAAGCCCTGCGCGCAGACCTCGGCATGGATCTCGTCGCGGACCGCGCGCCAGCGCCCGGCCTGCTCCTCGGTGGCGCCCGATTCGTGCATCGCGTGCATGCGCAGGGCCCGGTCGAAGGCGACCCAGGCCATCACCTTCGAGTGGGTGAAGTGGCGCCGGCCGCCGCGCACTTCCCAGATGCCCTCGTCGGGCCTGCGCCAAGCGTTCTCGAGATGGCCGAGGATCGCCAGCCCGACCCGCAAGCCATCCTTGCTGATCGGCAGGCCCCGGGCATGGGCCTGATAGAGCGCGTCGAACAATTCGCCGTAGACGTCGATCTGGAACTGCGAGGCCGCGGCGTTGCCGATCCGCACGGGCTTGGAGTTCTCGTAGCCGGGCAGCCAGTCGAGTTCGATCTCCGGCAGCAGGCGCTCGCCGCCGATGCCGTACAGGATATGCGCCTGCTCCGGGTTGCCGGCCACCGCCCGCAGCAGCCAGGCGAGCCAATCGCGCGCCTCGTCGATATAGCCGGCGTCCATCAACGCGATCAGCGTCAGCGTCGAGTCGCGCAGCCAGCAGAATCGGTAATCCCAGTTGCGCTCGCCGCCGAGCCCCTCGGGCAGGGACGCGGTCGGCGCGGCGACGATGCCGCCGGTGGGCTCGTAGATCAGCGCCTTCAGGGTCAGTAGCGAGCGCTGCAGCATCCGGTCCCAGGCGGTGCCGCCGGCGCAGCGGCTCGACCATTCGCGCCAGGCCTGGTCGGTGGCCTCGAGGGTCTTCAGCGGCTCGATCGGATGCGGGTCGTCCTCGTGCGAGGCGCCGTAGCTCAGGACGAAGCGGCACCGCTCGCCGGCATGGACGGTGAACTCGGACACCGTCGTCTGCGCGTCCGATCCCTTGAGGTGGACGTCCGTCCGCAGCACGACCTTGTGGGGACCGGAGACGGCGCGCAGGTCGCCCAGTTCCGAGCGCGAGACCCACGGCACCGCGGAGCCGTAGTCGAATCGCACCGCCATCTCCATACGCATGGCGACGCGCCCATGCACGCACTCGACCAGGCGCACCAGGTGGGCGCCGTCCCCAGCCGGCATGAAATCGGTCACCAAGACCTCACCCAGCCGGGTCTTGTGCCGGGTCTCCAGAACCAAACTTCCCGGACGGTAGGCCCAGCTGGTCTCGACATGCACGGCCTCGGGAAAGATCTTCCAGAAGCCGTGGGCCTCCGTCCCGAGCAGGCTGGTGAACAGGGCGGCGGCGTCGAAGCGCGGCCAGCACAGCCAGTCGACGCTGCCCTGCCGGCTGATCAGCGCGGCGCTGCGGCAATCCCCGACGAGCGCATAATCCTCGATGCGTGCAGCCATACGGCCCCGGCTCCCGCGCGGCCGGGGAGCCCCGGCCATCCGCTGCAACGCACCTAGGACGCCCGGTTGCGAGGTCCAGAGGCGGTGGCGTGGCGAGCCGAGTGGAATGCCGTGCGGTACGGCCGGCGTTTCGTGCGCGTCAGCGCAGGCAGTCGGCCACCACCAGGGCGACGGATCCCTGTACGGCGGCCGCGCCGTCGCGCATCAGGTTCGCCGCATCGCCGACGACCCGGGCGGCGGGGGTCAGCCGTTCGACCACCGAGGCGGCGAAGGGCAGAGCGGCGGGGGGCAGCAGATCGGCCTCGTCCGACTCCGCGGCCTCGGCACGGCCGGCGGCCAGCGGATCGGTCACGTGCTGAGGCGTCTCCGGGCAGCGGCGCCCGGGGCAGACATGGCGGCCCGCGATCGCGATATGCGACGTCGCCCGGGCCGCGAGCACAGGCCGGGCCGGCTGCGTCGGGGCCAGGGGATAGACTTCGGCGAAGGCCACGGCGGCCGGGCGGCGGACCGAAACGGACACCGGCGCGGCTTTGAAGAAGGCGGTGGGCGACGGAGCCTCGGGCGCAACGACCTCGGCGCGGGCCTCCGACGGCGGCGTCAACTGCGACGACGGACAATAGAGGGAAGCGACACCCAGAATTCCCACCACGACCAACGTCGGCAGGAACGGCATCGAAACGCGCCCGGTGGCGGCGTCCGTCAGGGCAAGCGGGTCTGGCCTGCGCATCCGTTTCACCACCCCCGCCCTAGTTCCGACGACGCAAGAATGCCCCCAGCATTGCGGCGGAAGCTGGACCGTTTCTTTGCGCGGCGGTAACGCTGGCGACAGCTGCGGGGCATACGCCTTGCTTGGCCGGAGCGCCCGAACCGGGTCGCCCTCTCAAGAAGTCCCGCCCGACCGGGCCCCGATGACCGAATCCAACCTCACCGTCGCCGTGATCGACCCGAGCCGCGCCCGCGCGGCGATCCTGGAGGAGGGGCTGCGCGCCGCCGGCATCGGCCGGATCGTGGTGATTCCCGATACCGTCGACCTTCTGGAGCGGGTGACCGCCCTGAAGCCCGACGTGGTCGTGATCCACCTGGAGAGTCCCAGCCGGGACATCCTGGAGCAGATGTCGGGGGTTTCCCGGCAGGTCGAGCGGCCGGTGGCGATGTTCGTCGACCGCTCGGACACCACCATGATGCAGGCGGCGGTCGACGCCGGTATCTCGGCCTACGTGGTCGACGGCCTGCGGGCGGAGCGGATCAAGTCGATCCTCGATATCGCCATCCTGCGCTTCAACGCCTTCGCGCGGCTCCAGCGCGAATTGTCGGAGGCCCGCGGCGAGCTGGCCGACCGCAAGCTGATCGAGCGCGCCAAGGGCATCCTGATGAACCTGAAGGGGCTGACCGAGGACGAGGCCTACAAGCAGCTCCGGCGCAAGGCCATGAACGAGAAGCGCAAGATCGCCGACATTGCCCGGGCCATCGTCACCACGGCGGACCTGCTCGGATGAGGCTTCAGCTCGGCTACGTCCCCCTTTGCGATGCCGCGCCGCTGATCGTGGCGCACGCGTTCGGCTTCGCCCGGGCCGAGGGTCTGGAACTCGACCTCTCGGCCGAGCCGTCCTGGGCGACCCTGCGCGACCGCCTCGCGCTGGGCCATCTCGACGGCGCCCACATGCTGGCGCCGCTGGCGCTGGCGAGCCGGTTGGCCCTCTCGGGCCCGCCCTCCGACCTCGTGGTTCCGCTGCAGCTCAGCGCCAACGGCAACGCCGTCACGGTGTCTCGGGGGCTCTGGGCCGCGATGGAGCCGGCGAGCGAGACTCTGGCGGACGTGGCCCGGGCGAAGGCCCGGGTGGCGGCCGAGCG
>NZ_VRVD01000930.1:0-1389 GCF_008040015.1 Methylobacterium sp. WL18
CGCCGGTGCCGCTGCCGGGCCGCTCGGTGCTGGTGCTCACCGCGGCGGGCGTGCGGGCGGGGGTGTCGAGCGGTTGGGTGCCGAGGGGTTGAGAGCAAGCCCCAGTTCGAGCCGGTCGAAGCGAGATGATTGCGCGCGGGGGTCCTGCGCGTTACGTTGCCTGATCATACGATTTGTTGAACGTCATCGGAGCATCGCCATGGCTGGAGATCGTTCGCAGCCGAGGCAGGCCTCAGGAACTGAGACAGCCCTTGCCCCTTCCGTTACCGCTGTCATGGCCCGCGCGCAGGAAAGCGGCCTGACCCGGGGCAAGGCCAGCCGGATCTCCGGACGCGTCGCGCCGGAATTGATCGAACGCGCCAAGGCCCGGACGGGGCTTCACTCCGATACCGCGCTGATCGAGTTCGCGCTCGCCAACATCGCCATCGAGGATGGCTTCGCGGACGTATTCCGCACGCTGCGGGCCTCGGTCGACCCGGAACTCGACCTGAGCTTCTAGCGAGTGGCCTTCACCTTCAAGGCTGCGGAACGGCTGCGTCGGCAGGCACCGAAGACGGCGTTGCAGCGCCGGGACGATACCGCATTGCCCTTCCTGGAGGGGCAGGCGCAGGCAGGCCGTCCGCTCCTGCTCGATACCTGCGTCTACATCGACCAGATGCAGGGGAGGGCGCCGCCCCTGGTCGAGGATCTCCTCGGCATCCGGATCGTGAACCACAGCACTGTCGCCATCCAGGAGTTGATGCACACGGTAGGGGTCCTCGATCCCAAGGACCCTCGCAGCGCCCAGGCCGTCGCGGCAATCGGAACCGCGATCGACGCGATGCCGGCGCACCGGATCTTCACGCCCGACGCCGAGATCCTGGGAAGCGCCGCCGTCTATGCGGGCATGCTCTGCCGGATCCAGGGCTATGCAAAGGACGACCGCATGGGCGCACTCCACGATTGCGTCCTGTTCCTGCAGGCGCTCAAGCTCGGCTTCTGCGTGCTCACGCGCAACCTCAGGGACTTCGACGCCCTGTTGCGACTCCGCCCGGATAGCCAGGTCCTGTTCTATCGAACGTGACCCCACAGCCTACCACTTGGTCCCCCGCGCCATTTTTCGCACGCTGGCCGTCTCATCACGTCGCCATACCTGCGCTGCGGGAACCGGATCGTGCGCGGGGCCTTCTCCCACGACAATGATCCCTGCCGCGCTTGTCCCCCGGGGCGCACGGCCAACGACGAGGACCGTGGCCCGATGCGGCGCGCCCACAGCATGGATTTCGGAGCCGAGATGGTGGGGGGCGGCGTGCGCTTCGCGCTCTGGGCGCCGACCGCCCAGAGCGTCGAGCTCGTCGTCGACGGCGTCGCGCATCCGCTGCCGGAATCCGGCGGCGGCTGGCGGCGCAC
>NZ_VRVD01000931.1:0-1385 GCF_008040015.1 Methylobacterium sp. WL18
CCGCCGCCCCGCGCCGGGCCAGGCTGGCCGCGAACGCGCCCGGCACCACCACGTCGCGGCCGAGATCGGGCACGCCGAACACGCTGGCGTAGCCGGAGAAATGGCCATCCATCGACAGGGTCCTCGGTTGGTTTTTTTGGGATGGGCTGAGAGGCCGTGGCTTCAAGGACAGCCAGTCCAGGAAGGGCAGGCGCTCTCCCCCCCCCTCTGCGGGCTACGATGTTCACACCTCGGCTTGCGAAAGCCGCCACGCGCCCCCTCTCCCGTGCGGGAGAGGGTTGGGGTGAGGGGACAGGTCTTTCCGGAAAGCGCGCATCCCTCACCCTGTCCCTCTCCCGCACGGGAGAGGGGAACCGCGCCACATCCGGGGATGGGTGAATCCGATAGCCCGCAGAGGGGGAAGGGAGAGCGCGCGGATCTGGGCAGGCGGCGCGCGCCCTTCACCCGCCCGCCTCCGGCTCCGGCGGGTAGCCCACCGCGGCGCGCTTCTCGGAGGCCGACAGGAACCCGGCCGCCTCGACCCGGCGCCACAGGGATTCCCGCTCCCCCGACAGGGCCTCGATCCGGTCGAGGTCGGGTTCGAGGTCCAGGGCCCCGAAGGCCGGCTCCAGCCAGCCGGCCAGCGCCTGGGCGGTGCGGGCGGCGAGCGGGATCAGGGTCTGGCGGTAGAGCGCCCGGTTCGCCTCGGCGTAGTTGGCGTGGGTGCTGTCGCCGGGCAGCCCCAGCAGCAGGGGCGGCACCCCGAACGCCAGGGCGATCTCCCGGGCGGCGGCGTTCTTGGCCTCGACGAAGTCCATGTCCCGGGGCGACAGCGCCAGGGGCTTCCAGTCCAGGCCGCCCTCCAGGAGCAGCGGCCGGCCGGCATTGGCCGCCCCCTGGTAATTCGCCTCCAGCTCGGCCTTCAGCCGGTCGAACTGCGGCTCGGTGAGCGCCGCGCCGGCGAAGACCAGCGCACCCGAAGGCCGCGCCGCGTTGTCGAGCAGCCCCTTGTTCCAGGCGCTCGCGGCGTTGTGGATGTCGAGGGCGGTGGCGGCGGCCTCGATCGGGGCGAGGCCGGCATAGTCGTCGTCCGGGTGGAACAGGCTGAGCGCCAGGATCGGGGCCACCTCGGGGGCGCCGGGAGCCGGCAGGTCGAACCGCCGGCTGTTGCCGCCCACCGTGTAGACGTAGGCGACGGGCCAGCCGTCCGGCCCCGGCAGCATCCGCATCCGGCCGGGCCGCAGACTCTGCAGGGCCGCGATCCGCCCGTCGAGGCTCACCGCCTCCAGGTAGGCGGTGCCGCTGAGCGTCAGGTCCGCGTAGACGGTCTCGAGCAGGCGCGTGCCGCTCTCGCGCGGGTTCGGCCGGGCGAGCAGCGCCAGGAGATCGGCCGCATGGCCGGCGCC
>NZ_VRVD01000932.1:0-1381 GCF_008040015.1 Methylobacterium sp. WL18
CCTCCGGCCTCGGCGACGCGGAGGCGGGGGCCGGCGCGGGCGCCTCGGTCACGCTGATCGAGCGCGACAGCCCGACCGCCCGGCTGATGGAGTTCGCCAAGATCAACGGCCAGATCCAGGCCGACACGGTGCAGCGGGTCGTCGACATGGTCCGGGCCAGCCCGGCCGAGACCGTCGAGGTGCTGCGCACCTGGATCCAGGAAGAGTAACGCGTCGAGGATCGGGGACGAACGATGGCGGCAGGTCTTGCGAATTCCCTGACGACCGAGGGCGGCGACGCCTTCGCGGCGATGCCCGGCCCGCAGCGCGCGGCCGCGCTGCTGCTGATGCTCGGCGAGGCCGAGGGCGCCCCGATCTGGCAGATGCTGGAGGAGGAGGAGGTCAAGAAGGTCAGCCACGCGATGGTCCAGCTCGGCACGCTGGAAGTCGCCACCGTCGAGAAGCTGATCATCGAGTTCGTGACGAAGCTCAGCAACAGCGGCGGCATCTCGTCGAACTTCGAGCGGACCGAGGCCCTGCTGCTCAAGATCTTCCCGTCCGATCAGGTCTCGCTGATCATGGCCGAGATCAAGGGCGCGTCGGGCAAGCGCGTCTGGGCCTCGATCGCCCAGGTCGATCCCGAGATCCTGGCTTCGTTCCTGCGCAACGAGTACCCGCAGACCGTGGCGGTGGTGCTGTCGCGGGTGCGGGCGGACTACGCCGCCAAGGTGCTCACCATCCTGCCCGAGGACTTCGCCATCGACGTCCTGAACCGGATGCTCCGCATGGAGACGGTGCAGAAGGAGGCCCTGCGCCACATCGAGGAGACCCTGCGGGTCGAGTTCGTCTCGACCATCGCGCAGACCCAGCGCCGCGACGCCCACGAGATGATGGCGGACGTGTTCAACGCCTTCGACCGCCAGACCGAGGGCCGCTTCCTGGCCGCCCTGGACCAGGCCAATCGCGGCTCGGCCAAGCGCATCCGCGAGCTGATGTTCACCTTCGAGGATCTGCTGAAGCTCGATCCGGGCAGCGTCCAGACCCTGATGCAGAGGATCGACGGCGCGACCCTGTGCCTGGCGCTCAAGGGCGCCAACGAGCCGACCCGGGCCTTCTTCATGAGGCAGATGTCGACCCGGGCCGCCAAGAACCTGACGGACGAGATGGCCTCGCTGGGCCCGGTCCGCCTCAAGGAGGTCGATGAGGCGCAAACGAAGATGACCGAGGTCGCCAAGGACCTCGCCGAGAAGGGCGAGATCATGATCGCCAAGAACAGCGCCGAGGAGGAGCTGGTCTATTGAACGCCTCCTCGCCCCAGATCGCGAAGCCGTTCCTGTTCGAGACCGACTTCCGCAGCCCGCGCCCGAGCGCGGCGGCCCAGCGCGCCGCCATGTAGAGCGTG
>NZ_VRVD01000933.1:0-1377 GCF_008040015.1 Methylobacterium sp. WL18
AGCCTGAGCGGCCCCCCGCCGGCACGGCCGGGGACGACCCCGCGCACGGCGCCGACCCGGTCGATACCGGCGACGTGAACCGTGAGCCCGTTGTCGAGCCGGCGCCCGACATCCAGCCGGTCGATGCCGCCGCCGCGCTCGCCTACGATGCCGGCGCCGGCCCGGATCGGGAGCCCGAGGCCAAGGGCTGGTGGACCCGGCTCACCTCCGGGATGAAGCGGACCTCGTCGGCCCTGACCGACCGGGTGACCGGCCTGTTCACCAAGCGCAAGCTCGACGCCAACACGCTGGAGGACCTGGAGGACGCCCTGATCCAGGCCGATTTCGGCCTGGAGACCGCGACGCGGATCTCGGACGCGGTCGGCAAGGGCCGCTACGAGAAGGGCATCTCGCCCGACGAGGTCCGGGCGATCCTGGCGACCGAGGTTGAGCGGGCGCTGGAGCCCGTGGCCGTGCCGCTGTCCATCGACAGCACCAAGAAGCCGTTCGTAATCCTCACGGTCGGCGTCAACGGCGCCGGCAAGACGACGACGTTGGGCAAGCTCGCCTCGAAGCTGCGCGCGGAGGGCCGCACCGTGATGCTGGCGGCCGGCGATACGTTCCGGGCGGCGGCGGTGGAGCAGCTCAAGGTCTGGGGCGCGCGCACCGGCACCCCGGTGGTGAGCGGCGGCGAGGGGGCCGACGCGGCCGGGCTCGCCTTCGATGCGCTCAAGCAGGCGACCGCCGCCGGGACCGACGTGCTGCTGATCGACACCGCCGGCCGGCTCCAGAACAAGGCCGGGCTGATGGCCGAGTTGGAGAAGATCGTCCGCGTGCTCCGCAAGCAGGATCCGGACGCACCGCACGCCACGATCCTGGTCCTCGATGCCACCGTCGGCCAGAACGCGATCTCGCAGGTGGAGCTGTTCTCCCAGGCGGCGCCGGTCTCGGGCCTCGTGATGACCAAGCTCGACGGTACGGCGCGCGGCGGCATCCTGGTGGCGCTGGCGGCCAAGTTCGGCCTGCCGGTGCACTTCATCGGGGTCGGCGAGGGCGTGGAGGATCTTGAGCCTTTCGCGGCCCGGGACTTCGCCCGGGCGATCGCCGGGCTGGAGAAGGATTAGCGCTTCGTCCGGAAGGGCGGTTGTCGACGGCCCTTTCAAAGTGTTTGACCCGGACCGTACCGCTTGCGGAAGGTGCCGAGGCTTCCCAGAAGCCACGCTATCGATCACACCGTCATCAACTCAGTTGGCGGCGGTTTGCGCGTAGGCGTCGCGTAGGCGTGCGTTTGCGATGACGATGAGGCGTCGCATGAGTGCGGTGATGGCGACGATGGGCTTCTTTCCGGCGGCGCGCAGGCGCAGGTAGGCGTCCCGGAGGGTGGGGTTGTGGCGGCTG
>NZ_VRVD01000934.1:0-1375 GCF_008040015.1 Methylobacterium sp. WL18
CCCCCGAGCCCGGCCCGGGCGGCGGCGTATTCCCGGACGAGCCGGGCCACCAGGTCGGCGGTGGCCGGCGCGTCCGCGATGGTGCCGACCCCCTGGCCGGCGCCCCAGACGTCCCGCCAGGCCTTCACGCCGGCGCTGCCGAAATCCATCGCGGTCTTGTCGCGCACCGGCAAGGCCTCGGGATCGAGTCCGGCGGCGCGGATGCTGGGGGTCAGGTAGTTGCCCGGCACCCCCGTGAAGTAGGGGGTGTACAGGACGTCGGCGGCGGCGCTGCCGGCGATCATGTCCTTGTAGCCGGACGCGGCGTTCGCCTCCCGGGTCGCGATGAACCGGGTGCCCATGTAGGCGAGGTCGGCGCCCATGGCCTGGGCGGCCAGGATCGCCGAGCCGGTGGTGATCGCCCCCGACAGGATCAGCGGCCCGTCGTAGAAGCGGCGGATCTCGCCGACGAGGGCGAAGGGGCTCAGCGTGCCGGCATGGCCCCCGGCGCCGGCGCAGACCAGGATCAGCCCGTCGACCCCGGCCTCCAGGGCCTTCTCGGCATGGCGGACCGTGGTGACGTCGTGGAACACCACGCCGCCATAGGCGTGGACCGGGCGGATCACCGCGTCCGGGGCCCGCAGCGACGTGATGATGATCGGCACCCGATGCCGGACGCAGGCCTCGACATCCTGCGCCAGCCGGTCGTTCGACGCGTGGACGATCTGGTTGACCGCGAAGGGCGCGATCTTGCGGGCGGGATCCTTCGCGCGCTCTTCAGCCAGGGTCCGCGTGATCGTCGAAAGCCATTCGTCGAGTAACGCGGCGGGCCGGGCGTTGAGCGCGGGGAACGCGCCGACCACCCCGGCGAGGCATTGCGCGATCACGAGTTCCGGTCCCGAGACGATGAACATCGGCGCGCAGATCACCGGCAGGGCGAGGCGACCGCGCAGGATCTCGGGCAGGCGGCTAGCCGGGCCCTGTTCGAACCCGTCGCTCATCGGAGGCTGCCGGGCTGTTGGCCGATACCGCGCACGGCGATCCTCCCTGATCGATCGGGCAACCCGGCTGGGCGGGCCAGGGTCGGAATCGTGCCCGGGGCGGGTCTGAATGGCATGGCGTCCGGCACCGGTCAAACCATCCAGCCGGGCGGCGTCTGCAATGCGGAACGGCGCGACGCAGGCCGCCGGCAATGGCACCGCGTTCTTGACGAGTAGGGGATCGCGGATCAACATCCCATCAAATTGCAAACGATCATTCTGCACTGCAGAACAGGGAGAGCGACGCTTTGGTTCGTTACGAGGTCGATGGCGGCGTGGCCGTGCTCACGCTGGCCAACCCGCCGGTCAACGCGCTCGGCGCCGCGCTGCGGGCTGCCCTCGATGCCGCCCTGGCC
>NZ_VRVD01000935.1:0-1363 GCF_008040015.1 Methylobacterium sp. WL18
GCCGTCCGGGGCGGCCTCCAGGCTCAGGTCCGTCACCGGATGCCAGGGCGCCTCCGCCTTCGCCTCCGCCTCCGGGGCAGGGCCGGCGGGCTCGGCGGCCGGCACGATCTCGGCCGACAGGATCGGCAATGCGTCCTCGGCCGTGGCGTCGTGCAGGGCGGCCGGGTCGGCCTCGTCCTCCGGCTCGGTCCAGCAGGCCTCGCACGTGGAGGCGTTCAGGGCGATCAGGGCGCCGCAGCCGGGGCAGGGTTTTGCACGCAGCCCCCCTGCCCCGCCGAGCACCTGAGCGGCACTCTGCGCCGTGACGGCGTCCACCGGCCCGTGCATCCGCACCAGGCCGGCATAGTCGAGGATCAGCGCGTCGGCCTTGCCGGGGGCGCGGCGCAGCGCCCGGCCGACCTGCTGGACGTAGAGGCCGGTGCTGCGGGTCGGGCGCAGCAGCGCCACGAGGTCGACCTCCGGGGCGTTGAAGCCGGTGCCGAGCACGCCGACCGAGGTCAGGCAGCGGATCTTGCCCGCCCGGAACGCCGACACGATCCGGTCGCGCTTCCGGCGGGGCGTTTCGCCCGAGACGGTCTCGCAGGAATACCCCTCGGCCCGCACCGCGTCGCGCACGGCGTCGGCATGGGCGAGGCCGGCGCAGAAGGCGAGCCAGGCCCGGCGCCGGCCGCCGTATTCCGCCAGCTCCGCCACGGCGGCCCGGGTGATCCAGTCGCGGTTGACCGCCGCCTCCAGCTCCCCCGGGATGTAGTCGCCCCCGCGCCGGCCGACCCCGGAGACGTCGAGCTGGGTGAGGGTCGCCTTGGAGACGAGGGGCGCCAGGAAGCCCCGGCGGATCAGGTCGCCGGTATCGGCCTCGTAGGCGATCCCGGAAAACAGGCGGCCCTCCCCTGCGTCGAGGCGGCCGGAATCGAGCCGGTAGGGGGTCGCGGTGAAGCCCGCCACCCGCATCCCGGGGGCGAGCGCCCGCAGGCCGGCCAGGAACCGGCCGTAGCGGGTGTGGGCGGCCCGCGGGATCAGGTGCGCCTCGTCGACGATCACGAGGTCGCGCGGGCCCACCGCGTCGAGCCGGTCGGCCACGGACTGAATGCCGCAGACCAGGACCTGCGCGCCGGCCTCCCGGCGCCCGAGCCCGGCGGAGAAGATGCCGGCCGGCGCCTCCGGCCAGTAGCGGGTCAACTCCGAAAAGTTCTGGGCGACGAGTTCGCGGCTGTGGGTGACGATCGCCACCCGGGCGAGGGGGTTTTGTGTCACCGCCTCCCGGGCGAGGGCGGCGATGACCAGGGCCTTGCCGGCCCCGGTGGGCAGCACGACCAGATGGCCGGGCGCCGCCACGGACAGGACGGCCCGACCGGGCTAGACC
>NZ_VRVD01000936.1:0-1360 GCF_008040015.1 Methylobacterium sp. WL18
GGCCGGCACCGGCAGGGGGCCGTGCTGGGTCCGGACCCGGCCCGAGCCGAGCGGCAGGGCCGAGACGCTCCAGCTACGCGCTTCGAGGGCGGCGATCAGGTGGGCGGCGGCGACGATGTCGGCGATCGAGTCGAAGGCGCCGACCTCGTGGAACGCCACCGCATCGACCGCGATGCCGTGGACCCGCGCCTCGGCCTCGGCGAGGTGCCCGAAGATCGCCAGAGCATGCGCCCGGACGGCGGGCGCGAGGTCCGCCCGCTCGAGATCCGCGCGGATCTCGAACCAGGGCCGGTGGCCGTGATGCGGCGGGTGGTCCGAGTGCCCGTGCGTGTGGGCGTGATCGTGCGTATGGGGGTGATCGTGGTGGGCCGCATGGCCGCCGTGCCGATGCGGCGCAGGCATCTCCGCCCCGGGGGCCGAGACCGCGAAGCGCAGGCCCCGCAGGATGCCGTCGTTGTGCTGCGATGCCGTGCAGGCGATGCGCGGATCGACGGCCCGCACGCTGGCGCGCACGCCCTCAAGATGCTCGGGAAAGGCATCCAGCAACGCGGCGGCGAACATGTCGCCGGCGACGCCGCCGAGTGCGTCGAGGTGGATGTGCATGGTCTGTCGGTCGGCTCGAACCGGTTGCCTGATGCGGTGCAGATCGGCCGCCGCAGGCCGAAGGCAAGGGACGCGGCCCCGTCGCGGCGACGCGGCGTATCGCCATCGGCCCAAATAGAGCCGCCGTCCGTCGACGCGACGGCTCCGGATCGCGCGTGCGCCGCGGAGCGGTTCGAGGGACTACCGCTTGTCAGCTCCCGCCGACGCGTCCTGTAGAACCGGGTCCCCGCGGCCTGACGATCGATCTCCGTTCGTGATCAGCCGCCTTATCGTCTTCGCGGGCACACCGCCGACCAAGACTCCCGCCTCGACATCCTTGGTCACGACTGATCCGGCCGCAACTATAGATTGTTCTCCGATCGTGACGCCGCACAAAATGATTGCCCCGGCCCCGATCCAGACACCGTCCTGCACGATGATGTCTTTGTGGAATGTCTGGCGCGTTTTGTTTGTTCTATCGTGGAACGCGTCGATGACGAGATCATGAGTCGATGTTTCGAAGCTTACCCTGGAACCGACCATGCAGCGATTACCGATCTCGATCCGCGCGTTCCGGCAGGCAAATCGGACCTCGGAATTGATGAATGTTTGATATCCAATCGCAAGACCTCTTATTGCTTCATCGTTGAGACTTTGTTCGAAAATTATAGGACTTGAAATATGTGATCTTGCCCCGACCCGAACGCCAATATTTCGCAACAGCGTTCGCCGCGCGCCGTTAAGCCCATAGAAATTCGGAATCCGGTTATATATAATT
>NZ_VRVD01000937.1:0-1360 GCF_008040015.1 Methylobacterium sp. WL18
CGCACGCGCTGCTCGGGGGCTGAGGCCCGGCGACGGGGCGTCGCGCACGGTCGCGCACGAAAGGCCGCGGTGCACGGATGCATCGCCGCAACATGCAGTTGCACGAACCGCGGCTCAGGTCGCGATACGGTCTTGCTGAGCCCCCCTGCGCGTGCTGAGACGGGCGGGCACGGACGCGACCCGCCTCGACCCGGGGGTCGGACCGACCGGGCCGGGGGAAGTGGATGCAAGCGGTCGCCCGGTCGGGCCCTGCAGCGGCGTCGGGATCGCAAGCCAGTCCGGTGGACCTGGTCGCCTCCGGCCGCCGGACACCCAGGGTGCCGCGGCTGCGCCTCGCGCTGGCCCTGGGCTTCGGGACGCTCGGGTTCCTCGCCGCCCTGGCGCTGGCCATCCTGGTGAGCCGCGAGGCGACGCGCCGGCTCGAGGCCGAGGTCGGCGGCCAGCTCGCCGAGATCGCCGGACAGATGGCGCGCAGCCTCGATCTCGGCATGTTCGAGCGCTGGCGCGACATCCAGATCGCGGCCGCCTCCGACAGCCTGCGCGATCCCGGGGCCGGGGCCGACGCCAAGCGCGCCGTGATGCGGCGCCTCCAGGAGACCTACCCGGCCTACTCGATCATCGGGCTGATCGACCCGGACGGGCGCGTCGCGATCACCAGCATCGGCGCGCTGGAGGGGGCGGACGTCTCCGGCCGCGCCTATTTCCAGGAGGCCCGCGAGCGGCCGTTCGTGGGGGACGTGCACCCGGCCAAGCTTCTGCAGGCCGTGCTGGCGCCCGCGGCCCGCGATCCGGCGGTCCGCGAGCCGGTCATCCACGAGCCCGCGATCCACGAGCCCGCGATCCACGAGCCTCTGCGCCTCCTCGACCTCGCCGCCCCGGTCAGGGACGCGGGCGGGCGCTTCGTCGGGGTGCTGGCCGCCCATCTCGACTGGGTCTGGGCGCGCGATATGGCGCGCACCCTCGAAGGCTCGCTCCGGAGCCATCGCGGCGGCGCCGAGATCCTGATCCTCGCCCGCGACGGCACCGTGCTGCTCGGGCCGCCGTCCCTTCAGGGCAACCGCCTCCCCGAAACCGTGCTGTCCGGCGGGCGCTCCCTCGACCCGCAGGGCACGAGCCGGGTCGGACCCTGGCCCGACGCCGCCGCCGGCTATCTCAGCGCGAGCGCCCGCACGCACGGCGAGCGCGATTATCCCGGCCTCGGCTGGCAGGTCGTGGTGCGCCAGAGCGCGGACCGGGCCCTGGCCTCGGTGGCGGCCCTGCGCTGGAACATCCTGGCCGCGGGCAGTGCCGTGGCGCTCGCCGCGGCCGTGCTCGCGTGGCTGCTCGCCGGCCTGATCGCCCGGCCGCTGCGGGATCTGGC
>NZ_VRVD01000938.1:0-1349 GCF_008040015.1 Methylobacterium sp. WL18
CCGACGCCCTGCGCCGGCACCTCGACGGCCAGGTCGGGCAACGGCTGACCGTCCTGGCCGAGCGCGGCGGCACCGGCCGGAGCGCGGATTTCACGATGGTGCGACTGGCCGGAGAAGCGGAGGCAGGGACGTTCCACGCGGTCACGATCGCGGGGCATGACGGGACGCGGCTGATCGCTGCCTGACGTCCCTCAAACCGCAGCATTCTTATCCGCACTGTCATTGCGAGCGCAGCGAAGCAACCCAGTGCACCGCACGGTTTACGAATGAGGCGTATCCCTAGGTTGCTTCGCTACGCTCGCAATGACGGCTGGCGCTGCGAAACTGTCACCAGAAACCTAATGCCGGTCTAGCCACTCATCCCCGCCACGGCGTCCGCGACATGCGGCGGCGGTGGCGCTTCGATGCTGATCGCCTCCCGCTTCGGGTAGAGCGGGATAGTCAGCGTTCGCGCGTGCAGGTGCAGGCTGCCGCCGCGGGGGCCGCTGCCGTAGATCGAGTCTCCCAGGATCGGCCAGCCGGAGGCGGCGCAATGGACCCGGAGCTGGTGCGTGCGGCCGGTGACCGGCTTCAGCTCCAGCCAGGTGCGGCCGCCGGCCCGGTCGAGGACGCGCCAATGAGTGAGCGCCGGGTCGCCCGCCGGGTCGGCCTTCATCCACCAGGAGCGCGGATCGTCGGAGCGGCGCGCCAGCGGCAGGTCGATCCGGCCGGATTCCCCGTCGGGGCCACCCTCGACCACCGCCCAGTAAGTCTTGTCCACGGCGCTGCCGGAGAACAGCTTGCCGAGCCGGGCCAGCGCCTTGGCGTGGCGGCCGAGCGCCAGGCAGCCGGAGGTGTCGCGGTCGAGCCGGTGCGCGGCCTCGGGGCGGCGCGGCAGGCCGAACCGGAGGCCGTCGAGATGGTCGGTCAGGGTCTCGCCGCCGCGCGGGCCGGGATGGACCGGCAGGCCCGGCGGCTTGTCGATGACGAGCAGCAGGGCATCGCGGTAGAGGAGGCGGGCACCTATGTCGAAGGTGAGGGACATCCGGTCGGGCTAATCGGTCGACTGCGGGTGGGCAAGGCGGGGCGAGGACGCGATTTCATGGCGAGCGAGGAAAAGCCCGGCTGGTTCGGGCGCCTGTTCGGGCGCAAGGGCCAGGGCACGGGCGACGGGACGGCCGAGGAGACGAGCGAGACGGAGCTGCCCGCGGAGGCGCCGGCCTCGCCCTCCGAGGGCCAGCCCGACTACGCCACCGGGGCCGAGGATGTCGCCCATATCCCGCTGCCGCCCGAGGAGACGGACGCCCCCGTCGCCGACGTGGTCGAAGGGGCGGACCTGCTGCCGATCGCGGGCGAGCCTGAGCGGCCCC
>NZ_VRVD01000939.1:0-1348 GCF_008040015.1 Methylobacterium sp. WL18
GCGCCGCCGAGGCGTTCGGCACCCACGACGACCACGTCGCGCTACCGACGGCCGGTCCCCGCGAGGTGCTGGCCGTCTCCCGGGCGCTCGACCGCATGCGTGCCCGGGTGCGCCGCCTGATCGACGACCGCACGCAAATGCTGGCGGCGATCAGCCACGACCTGCGCACGCCGATCACCCGACTGCGCCTGCGCGCCGAGTTCATCGAGGACGAGCACACCCGCACGGCCACCCTGCGCGACCTGGACCAGATGAACGGCCTGGTGGAGGCGGCCCTCTCCTTCGTGCGGGACGGGCAGACGCGCGATGCCAGCAGCCTGAGCCTCGTGGACCTCGCCTCGGTGGTCCAGACGGTCTGCGACGACTTCTCGGATTTCGGCGCTCCGGTGCGCGTCGGCCGCAGCCGGCACGTCCTGGTGCAGGGCCGCCCGGAGGAACTGCAGCGGGCGATCACCAACCTGGTGGACAACGCCGTCAAGTACGGAGGCCGGGCGGAGGTCCAGATGGAATCCTCGGAGCGCGGCATCCGCATCTGCGTGCTGGATCAGGGCCCCGGCATCCCGGAGACCGAACGCGACGCCATGCTGCAGCCCTTCGTGCGGGGCGACCGCGCCCGCAATCTCAACGAGGCCAGCGGCTTCGGCCTCGGCCTGTCCATCGTGCTGGCGATCGTCGAGGCGCATAACGGCCGCCTGACCCTGGAGAACCGGAGTGAGGGCGGCCTCTGCGCCGCCATCGAGCTGCCCCTGGCGGCGCAGGCCTATGCGAGCCGGGCGGCGCAGCGATCACAAGGCCCGCTGCCGGCCCGGGCGGCCTGACGGCCGTCCGAGCCGGATCGTCTTCGGTCGGCTTGGCGCATCGTGCCGGAACCGGCACGATGCGCGAGCCCCTTGATCCGCATCGTCTCTTTCCGAAAGCCGGCGGCCAGCTTTCGGAACGCTGGTTCAGGCCGCCCGCACGTTGCGCAGGAACTGCGACACCTCGGCCCGGAGCTGCTCCGACTGGGCGGCGAGTTCGTCCGAGGCCTGCGCCACGGAGGCGGCGGCCTCGCCGGCATCGCTGGCGACCCGGGCAACCTCGGCGATGTCGGCGGTCATCCCGCTGGTGCCGGTCGAGGCCTGGCCCATGCTGCGGACGATGTCCTGCGTGGTGACGCCCTGCTCCTCGACGGCCGCCGAGATGCTGGTGGAGACGTGGTTCATCGCCTCGATCTGGGACACGATGCCCTGGATCGCCTCGGAGACGCCGCCGGTCACCGCCTGGATCGACGCGACCTGCCGGCCGATCTCCTCGGTGGCCCGGCTGGTCTGGGTCGCGAGTTCCTTGACCTCGGCCGCCACCACCGCGA
>NZ_VRVD01000093.1:0-11224 GCF_008040015.1 Methylobacterium sp. WL18
ACGCGGCGGCGCCGTGGTCCTGCGCGGCCCCGCCGCCGTCGCGTCCGAACGGGTCGAGGAGCCCGACAGCGTGATGCTCGCCGCCCGGCACGACGGCTACGCCCCGGATTTCGGCATCGTGCACGAGCGGCGCTGGCAGCTGTTCCCCACGAATACCCGGCTCGAAGGCCGGGACGCGTTCCTGCGCCAGGGCAAGGCCCGGGTGCGCGGCCACGACGTGGCGATCCGCTTCCACCTGCATCCCGGCATCGCCGTGCGCGGGGTGCCGGACGGGCTCGAACTGGCCTCCGCGCTGGGCGAGGTCTGGGTGTTCCGGGCGTCGGGGGCGGAGATCGCCATCGAGGAGAGCGTGTATTTCTCCGGCCTCACCGGGCCGCGCCGCACCGACCAGATCGTGCTGTACCTGCGCGTCTCCGACGACGTCGAGGTGCGCTGGAGCTTCGAGCGCCTGGCCTCGGCGCCGATGCGGGGGGCGACCGCCCCGTGAGCGCGGCAGATACGGGCATCGCGTTCTAAAATAAGAGATTGAGGCCCTACGCTTTTCCTCACCCTGCAAGGGCTACGGGCTACGCAGGTTTCGACCGTAGCCGTGATCATGCCGTGGGCGCAGAAGGCGCGGGTCCCCTCTCCCGTGCGGGAGAGGGACAGGGTGAGGGATGCGACCTCTCCGGAAAGCGCGCACCCCTCACCCCAACCCTCTCCCGCACGGGAGAGGGGGCGCGGCGCGGTCTGCAATACCGCCTGCGCCTCAAACCTGTGTAGCCCGTAGCCACAAGGAGGGGGGGAGAGCGTTGCGTTCGGCACGAGCCGACTTGTGAACATCCTGCCCGTGAGCGGCCTGCTGGCCCCCCGCACCGGATCCATGCTACCGCGCGCCGAAATCACAAGGTTCGGCAAGCAGCTATGGCGCACGATCAGGTGCGGGTCTCCCGCGCGCTCCTCTCGGTCTCGGACAAGGCCGGCCTCGTCGCGTTCGCCCGGGCGCTGCATGCCCGCGGCATCGCCCTGGTCTCCACCGGCGGCACCCATCGCGCCCTCCAGGAGGCCGGCCTGCCGGTCACCGAGGTCGCCGACCTGACCGGCTTCCCCGAGATGATGGACGGGCGGGTGAAGACCTTGCACCCGGCGGTGCATGGCGGCCTGCTCGCGATCCGCGACAACCCCGAGCACCAGGCCGCGCTCGCCGCCCACGGCATCGGCGCGATCGACCTGCTGGTGGTGAACCTCTACCCGTTCGAGGCGACCATCGCGGCCGACAAGCCGGAGGCCGACTGCATCGAGAACATCGACGTCGGCGGCCCGGCGATGATTCGCGCGGCCGCCAAGAACCACGCCGACGTCGCGGTCGTCACCGACGTGTCGGATTACCCCGCGGTGCTGGCGGCGCTGGAGCAGACCGGCGGCGCCATCGGGTCCGAGTTGCGCCGGCATTTGGCCCAGAAGGCCTTCGCCCGCACCGCCGCCTACGACGCCGCCATCGCCAACTGGATGGCGGTCCGGTTCGGCACCGAGACGCCCGGCCAGTTCCGGGCCTTCGGGGGCGCGCTGGCGCAGGGCCTGCGCTACGGCGAGAACCCGCACCAGTCGGCCGCCTTCTACCGGGCGCCCGGGAAGGTCCGGGCCGGCGTCGCGACCGCGCGCCAGCTTCAGGGCAAGGAGCTGTCCTACAACAACTTCAACGACACCGATGCCGCCTACGAGTGCGTCGCCGAGTTCGATCCAGCCCGTGTCGCCGCGGTGGCGATCATCAAGCACGCCAATCCCTGCGGCGTCTCCGAGGGGGCGAGCCTGCTCGAAGCCTACGAGCGGGCGCTGAGTTGCGACCCGACCTCGGCCTTCGGCGGCATCGTCGCGCTGAACCGGACGCTCGACGCGGAGGCCGCCCGCCGGATCGTCGAGATCTTCACCGAGGTGATCATCGCCCCGGACGCGACCCCGGAGGCCGCCGCGATCGTGGCCGCCAAGAAGAACCTGCGCCTCCTGCTGGCCGGCAGCCTGCCCGACCCGCGGGCGCCGGGCGAGACCGTGCGCACCCTCTCCGGCGGGCTGCTGGTCCAGGGCCGCGACGCGGTCGTGGTCGACGACATGCCGCTCACGGTCGTGACCAAGCGCGCGCCGAGCGAGGCCGAATTGGCCGACCTCCGCTTCGCCTACCGGGTCGCCAAGCACGTGAAGTCGAACGCCATCGTGTACGCCAAGGGCGGCGCCACGGTGGGGATCGGGGCGGGCCAGATGTCCCGGGTCGATTCCTCGCGCATCGCCGCCTGGAAGGCCGCCGAGGGCGCCAGGCGTCTCGGGCTCGCCGAGAGTCTGGCGGTGGGATCCGTGGTGGCCTCTGACGCCTTCTTCCCGTTCGCCGACGGCCTGCTGGCCGCGGCCGAGGCCGGGGCGAGAGCGGTGATCCAGCCGGGCGGCTCCATGCGCGACGCCGAGGTGATCGCGGCCGCCGACGAGGCGGGCCTGGCCATGGTGTTCACCGGCCACCGCCACTTCCGCCACTGACGGCGCCGATCCGGCAGAGATCGCGGCTTTCGCGCAGGCGACGGAGCGGTCGTTCGGTGCCGCCCCCGGGGATTCCGGTCCGGCGTTAACGCTTTGCGGAGAAACGTGCGCCGCCGCGAAGGCTCGAGACGCGGCGGACGCGCCCTCGGTAGCTTGCGAAACGATCTATTGGCGCCGCCTCGACCGGCGACACGGCGGTCTTGCAGCATCGATTTTACGGAACAGAATAATACATAGCCAAATACGCGGCATTTGACGCGATTTGCATCGGATCCGTCCGGGGCTTGATATTTCAGCGCCCGGGCCTCATGAAAAATCTGCGGTTCGACGGAACTTTGTCGTCGGACCGCGCGATCTGTTCATGGATCGCGTGTGCGGTGCCCGTGGCATTGGGCTTCGGAGCCCCCTTTTCGGGGACGTTGTTTCAGTGCCGTGCGCTGAACAACCTTGAGCCAGGTGACGCGATGTTACTCGCTGCAGTTCTGTTCGTGATCGGATTGCTGCTCGGCTGGTCCTATACCATGCTGGTCATGATCGCGACCTCGTTCCTGATCCTGGTCGGCGCCGTTCTGCTGTTCGCGTTCGGCCCCGGGCTCGACCTGCTCCACGTGCTGATCGTGCTCGGCTATCTCACCGCGCACCAATCCGGATACCTGCTCGGGGCCTATTGCAGCGGGTATTACGACGACAAACGCAACCGCCAGTCGCCTCTACCATAGCCAGACCGGGCCGCCGGCGTAGTTGTAGATGAGCGCCCAGACGGCAACCATCGTTACGTTGACTCCGAGGACTGCGACGAGAGGCGGCCTGAATCCGGCCTTGCGATGAACTTGCGTCACAGTCTCGTCCACGTTCGCTTTCCTTATCTCGCCGCAAATCGCATCCAAAGACGGGATCGGGCCGACTTTTGTTCCGCCAAGATTGATTTTTGATCGGCAACAAGTGGTTGTCTGCATACAACTTATATGATTGCATCGACTGACTTCGGCGCCGCCCGTACCATTGCACGCACAATAATCATAGCCTTGGCCGGTCCGAATTCGCGGCAATGTCAATCTTTGGCCGGCCGTCGCTTCACACTGACGCAGGATCCCCAATAGGCTGGCAACCCAGCCATTACCGCCGTGGCCCGAGCGGATGCGTGATGGAGCGCACCTGGATCATTCCTCGGGGCCGCGCGCCCGGGCTGCGGCATGCCGATTCGCGTCCGTCGCGGGTCCTGCGCGGCTCGGGCGGCTCCGGCAGGTCCGAGGAGGGGCGCATCGTTCGCCGCGCGCGCCTCGAAACGGAAACACCCGGACCGCGTGGGCGGCCCGGGTGTCGTCACCTGAGAATGGGCGTGGGTCGGATCAGGTATCGGCGAAGATGTCCCGATCCTTGGTCTCGGGCACGAAGATCACCCCGATGACCACCGTCGCGACCGCGATGACGATCGGGTACCAGAGGCCGTAATAGATGTCCCCGGTCTGGGCCACCATGGCGAAGGCGGTGGCCGGCAGCAGGCCGCCGAACCAGCCGTTGCCGATGTGGTAGGGCAGGGACATCGAGGTGTAGCGGATCCGGGTCGGGAACAGCTCCACCAGCATGGCGGCGATCGGGCCGTAGACCATCGTGACGAACACGACGAGGATGAACAGCAGGCCGATCACCTGGGCGACCTGCGGCCGGAAGATGTCGAATGGGTTCGCCATCTTGACGATGTCGGCATCGCCCGCCTTCGGGTAGCCGGCGGCCTGGAGCGCCGCGGTCACGGCCTTGTTGGCCTCCGGCGCGCCGCCCTGCGGATAGGCGATCTCGGTGTCGTTCACCCGGATCGTCGCGGGTTGGCCGGGGGCGCCGGGCGCGGTGGCGTATTTCACCGAGGCCTTCGACAGGAAGTCCCGGGCGAGGTCGCAGGGCGCCGTGAACACCCGTGTTCCGACCGGGTTGAACAAGGTCCCGCAGGCGGCCGGGTCGGCCGTGACGGTGACCTTCACGTTCTCGATCGCGGCTTCGAGCTTCGGGTTGGCCGTGGCGGTGATGCCCTTGAAGATCGGGAAGAACGTCGCCGCCGCGATGGCGCAGCCCGCCAGGATGATGACCTTGCGGCCGATCTTGTCCGACAGCCAGCCGAACACCACGAAGAAGCCGGTGCCGAGCAGCAGCGACCACGCGATCAGCAGGTTCGCGGTGTAGCCGTCGACCTTCAGGATCGATTGCAGGAAGAACAGCGCGTAGAACTGGCCCGTGTACCAGACCACCCCCTGGCCGGCGACGAGGCCGAACAGGGCGATGATCGCGAACTTCGCGTTCTTCCACTGGCCGAACGCTTCGGTGAGCGGCGCCTTCGAGGTCTTCCCATCGTCCTTCATCTTCTGGAAGGCCGGCGATTCGGACAGTTGCAGCCGGATCCAGACCGAGATGCCGAGCAGCAGGACCGAGACCAGGAACGGGATGCGCCAGCCCCACTCGGCGAAGGCCGCCTCGCCGGTGAGGCTCCGGGTCGCCAGGATCACCAGCAGCGACAGGAACAGGCCCAGCGTCGCCGTGGTCTGGATCCAACTCGTGTAGAAGCCGCGCCGGCCGTTGGGGGCGTGCTCGGCCACGTAGGTCGCCGCGCCGCCATACTCGCCGCCGAGCGCGAGGCCCTGGGCCAGGCGCAGGACGATCAGGATGATCGGCGCCGCGATCCCGATCGTGGCGGCGTTGGGCAGGATGCCGACGATGAAGGTCGACAGGCCCATGATCAGGATCGTGACCAGGAAGGTGTATTTGCGCCCGACGAGATCGCCGATGCGGCCGAACACCAGGGCGCCGAACGGCCGGACGATGAAGCCTGCCGCGAAGGCCAGCAACGCGAAGATGTCCCGGGTCGCCGGCGGGTAGGCCGAGAAGAACTGGGCGCCGATGATCGCGGCGAGCGACCCGTACAGGTAGAAATCGTACCACTCGAACACGGTGCCGAGCGAAGACGCGAAGATCACCCGCTTCTCGGCCGAACTCATCGGCCTCGCGGCGTCCCCCGCCCGTGGGATCGCAGTTGCCCCAGCCATGACCCGATTCCTCCCAGACGACGCGTGCGGCCGATGGCGTCGGCCGCGAATCCACGGACTGCGCGCCCTGCACGGGGCGCAGATCACGTATGCGTGACCGTAAGGAACCTCTGGGTCAATCCGCAATCCGGTGGTGGCGCGGGTCATCAACATGGTGGCGCGTCGAGGATGTCAGGTGCCTCAAAGAACGCGGCTCTCCCTCTCACTCGGCGGGCTACGGTGTTCACGCAACGCTGCTGAATGAGGCTGACGGCCAGACGCACGCGCGTCTCCCTCCCCCGCAGAGGCTACGATCTTCACGCATCTGCATCGGACACCGCCGCTCGCGACGGAGCGCGCCAGGCTCCCTCTCCCGTGCGGGAGAGGGTCGGAGTGAGGGACCAGGACTTTCCGGAAAGCGCGCCTCCCTCACCCTGTCCCTCTCCCGCACGGGAGAGGGGACCCGTGGTTTTTCCTGTGCCCGCGCTGCCGACACCGATGCGTGGATCCGCTAGCCCGCAGAGAGGGGAGGGAGAGCCGCGGTGTCTCCAGCGTATCGTGCCGACCCGCTGCGGCCGCGTCCTTGAAACGACGAAGGGCGCGGCTCGCGCCGCGCCCCCCGTCCTGGCTATGCGTCTCGGGCTCAGTGGGCGTGGGCGCCCACCGCGCCGATGCCGGTCTCGGAGCGCACGAACTGCGCCTCGAAGGCGGCGCGCTCGCGCTGGCCCTTGCGGGACCGGTCGAGGCTCGACACGGCCCAGATCGTGAAGAAGGCCAGCGGCATCGAGAACAAGGCCGGGTTGTCGTAGGGGAAGATCGGCGCGGCGTTGCCGAACGTCACCACCCAGACCGCCTTGGACAGCACCACCATCCCGACCGCCGAGATCAGCCCGACCAGGCCGCCCGCGAGCGCGCCCCAGGTGGTCGTGCCGCGCCACAGGATCGACATGGCCAGCACCGGGAAGTTGCAGCTCGCCGCCACCGCGAAGGCCAGCCCGACCATGAAGGCGACGTTCTGGTTCTCGAACACGTAGCCGAGATAGATCGCCACGATCCCGATCACCACGGCCGAGAGCTTCGACAGGTTGACCTCGTGCTTCTCGGTGGTGCGCCCGCGGGCGATCACCTGGGCGTAGAGGTCGTGGCTGACCGCGGAGGCGCCGGCGAGCGTCAGGCCCGCCACCACCGCCAGGATGGTCGCGAAGGCCACCGCCGAGATGAAGCCCAGGAAGTACGGGCCGCCGACCGCGTTGGCGAGGTTGACGGCGACCATGTTGGTGCCGCCGATCATGTCCTTCAGCTTGTCGAAGGTGCCGGCCGCGCCGAGCTTGAAGTAGCTCGGATCCGACATCAGCAGGGCGATGCCGCCGAAGCCGATGATGAACGTCAGGATGTAGAAGTAGCCGATCAGGCCGGTGGCGTAGAACACCGACTTGCGCGCGGCCTGGGCGTCCGCGACCGTGAAGAACCGCATCAGGATGTGCGGCAGGCCGGCGGTGCCGAACATCAGGCCCACGCCGAGCGAGATCGCCTCGATCGGGTTCGAGACCAGGCCGCCGGGCGCCATGATGGCGTCGCCCTTCGGGTGGACCTGAACCGAGCTGGCGAACAGCGCCTCCGGGTTGAAGCCGTATTTCAGCAGTACCGCGCCGGCCATGAAGGTCGCGCCGCCCAGCAGCAGGCAGGCCTTGATCACCTGGACCCAGGTGGTGGCCTTCATGCCGCCGAAGGCGACGTAGACGATCATCAGCACGCCGACGATGATCACCGCGTAGAGGTAGGGCAGGCCGAACAGCAGCTGGATCAGCTTCCCGGCGCCGACCATCTGGGCGATCAGGTAGAACGCCACCACCACCAGGGTGCCCACCGCCGAGATGATGCGGATCGCGGTCTGGTCCAGGCGGAAGCTCGCCACGTCGGCGAAGGTGAACTTGCCGAGGTTGCGCAGGCGCTCGGCGATCAGGAACAGCACGATCGGCCAGCCGACCAGGAAGCCGGTGGAGTAGATCAGCCCGTCGAAGCCCGAGGTGTAGACCAGGCCCGAGATGCCCAGGAACGAGGCGGCCGACATGTAGTCGCCCGCGATGGCCAGGGCGTTGGTGCCGGCCGAGATGCCGCCGCCCGCGGCGTAGAAGTCGGCGGCCGACTTGGTGCCCTTGGCGGCCTTGTAGGTGATGCCCAGCGTCAGCACGACGAAGAACAGGAACATGCCGATGGCCGGCCAGTTCGTGGCCGACTGCGTGACGGCGCCGAGGTCGGGCCCGGCCGCGTAGGCCGCGCAGGCCGTGATCGTGGCCAGCGTCAGGCCGAGGAGGATGCGGTTCATCGGCCGACTTTCCGCTTCAGGGCGTCGCTCAGCGCGTCGAAGCGCGTGTTGGCCCGGGCCACGTAGATGCCGGTGAGCGCGAAGGCGAACAGGATCACGAACACGCCCATGAACAGCCCGAGCGAGGCGGTGCCGCCGCCGACCTTCACGGCGAGCAGCGACTTGTCGAAGGCGATCAGGCCGATGAAGCCGAAATAGACCACCAGCATCAGGATCGTCAGGATCCAGCCGAACCGGGTGCGCTCCGCGACGAGCTGCTGGAATTCCGGGGTCCGGACGATCCGGTCGATCTGCGGATCGACCGCCGCGGCGGCGTTGCGGGATGGTGGGGGCGCCGTGCCCCCGCGTAGGCCGAGTGTCGAGCCGCTCATGGCGTATTCCTCCCGCGAGGGCGCTTCGGCCCTCCGGTTCCTCTTGAGACCAAGGTTCGTGATTCTTGTTGGGGGCGGGCGCCGGACCGGCACCCGCCTCGTCGGTTTCGCGCGGTCCGGCCGATCAGGGCCGGTTCTGCCGGTTCTCGATCAGGTCCTCGACGACGGCGGGTTCGGCCAGCGTCGAGGTGTCGCCCAGCGAGCCGAAATCGTCCTCGGCGATCTTGCGCAGGATCCGGCGCATGATCTTGCCGGAGCGCGTCTTGGGCAGGCCGGGGGCGAACTGGATCAGGTCCGGCGAGGCGATCGGCCCGATATCCTTGCGGACCCAGGTCACCAGCTCCTTGCGCAGGGCGTCGTCGCCTTCCTCGCCGTCGTTGAGGGTGACGTAGGCGTAGATGCCCTGGCCCTTGACGTTGTGCGGGTAGCCGACAACCGCGGCCTCGGCGACCTTCGGGTGGGCGACCAGCGAGGATTCGACCTCCGCGGTGCCCATCCGGTGGCCGGAGACGTTGATCACGTCGTCGACCCGGCCGGTGATCCAGTAATAGCCGTCCGCGTCCCGGCGGGCGCCGTCGCCGGTGAAGTACTTGCCCGGATAGGTCGAGAAGTAGGTCTGCTCGAACCGCTCATGGTCGCCGTAGACCGTGCGCATCTGGCCGGGCCAGGAATCCGCGATGCAGAGGTTGCCCTCGCAGGGACCCTGCAGGACCTTGCCCTCGGCATCGACCATCTCGGGCTTCACGCCGAAGAACGGCCGGGTCGCCGAGCCCGGCTTCAGGGCCGTGGCGCCCGGAAGCGGGGTGATCAGGATGCCCCCGGTCTCGGTCTGCCACCACGTGTCGACGATGGAGCAGCGCCGATCGCCGACGACAGTGTAGTACCACTCCCAGGCTTCCGGGTTGATCGGCTCGCCGACCGAGCCGAGTACCCGCAGCGAGGCCCGCGAGGTCTTCCTCACCGGACCTTCGCCGCCGCCCATCAGCGAGCGGATCGCGGTCGGCGCGGTGTAGAAGATGTTGACCTTGTGCTTGTCGACCACCTCCCAGAACCGGGAAGTCGACGGGTAGGTCGGGATGCCCTCGAACATCAGCGTGGTCGCGCCGTTGGCCAGCGGCCCGTACACGATGTAGCTGTGGCCGGTGACCCAGCCGACATCGGCGGTGCACCAGTACACGTCGCCCTCGCGGTAATCGAAGACGTATTGGTGGGTCATCGAGGCGTAGACCAGGTAGCCGCCGGTGGTGTGCACCACGCCCTTCGGCTGGCCGGTCGAGCCCGACGTGTAGAGGATGAACAGCGGGTGCTCGGCCTCCACAGGCTCGGCCGGGCAATGGTCGGTCACCTGCTCGGCGGCCTCGTCGTAGTAGACGTCGCGGCCCGCTTCCATGGCGACGTCGCCGCCGGTGCGGCGCACGACGATTACGTGCTCGACCAGATCGGTGCCGATCCGCTTGATCGCCTCGTCGACATTGGCCTTCAGCGGCACCTTGCGGCCGCCGCGCAGGCCCTCGTCGGCGGTGATCACCACCTTGGAGGTGCAGCCCTGGATGCGCGAGGCGAGCGAATCCGGCGAGAATCCGCCGAACACGATGGCGTGGATCGCGCCGAGCCGCGCGCAGGCCAGCATCGCGTAGGCGGCCTCGGGGATCATCGGCATGTAGAGGGTGACGCGGTCGCCCTTGCCGACGCCGCGGTTGCGCAGGACGTTGGCCATCCGGCAGACCTGCGCGTGCAGCTCCCGGTAGGTGATGTGCTTGGACTCGTCCGGGTTGTCGCCTTCCCAGATGATCGCGGTCTGGTCGCCGCGGGTCTCCAGGTGCCGGTCGATGCAATTGTAGGCGACGTTGGTCTTGCCGTCCTCGAACCACTTGATCGAGATCTTGCCGGGCTCGAAGCTCGTGTCCTTCACCTTGGTGAAGGGCGTCATCCAATCGATGCGCTTGCCGTGCTCGCCCCAGAAGGCGTCCGGATCGGCGACCGACGCCTCGTACAGCGCGCGATATCGGGCGTCGTCGACGTGAGCACCCTCACGCCACGCAGCCTGCACCTCGACGACCTTGCCTTCCATGGCGTTCCATCCCTGTTTGGTGCCCGATCGTATCGCGGCGTCGGCCGCGCAGCCAGGACTTCCAAAGTAACGTAGCCTACATCGTGCGATGTCGGTATCGTCGCCAACCCGCTTTCCCCGCCACCGAGACGCGGAAATAAGTTGGGCGCAATGTAAGGCTTGAGTGAAGGCCGGCCGATGCGCTGTCAAGCGGAGCTTGGCGGCATGCACGTCAGCCGCGGCCGGGTGTTTCCGAATACTTCGCGGAATCGGTCAGGTGCGTGCGCCGGGGGGCGATCTCAGCCGTTCGCCGCCCGCCGCGTCGGCATGATGATCTCCACCAGCGTGCCGTCCTCCGGACGCGCCGAGAGCTTGAGACGGCCGCCATTGGCCTCGACCAGGGCGCGAGGCAGGGCGAGGCCGTCCTCGACATCGCCCACAGATCCGGCGGCGGGCACCGTCGCCCCGGCGCCGGTATCCCGCACCCGCAGGGCGATCGCCGCGCTCTCGGTCGAGCCGGTGGAGACGATGACCTGTCCGCCCGCGACCGAACGCCGGATCGCGTGCTCGATCACGAGGCAGGCCGCCCGGCTGACCGAGTGCTCGTCGGCCTCCAGGTCGTCGAGGTCGGTGGAGAAGCTGGTGCGCACCACGATCCGGCCGCGGGCCGCCTCGCTCTGGAGCCGCGCGACGCAGCCGGCCACCACGTCGTTCAGCGCGATGCGGCGCGGATCGAGCCGCAGGGCGCCGGCCTCGACGGTGGCGAGGTCCAAAAGTTCGCCGACGCGCTCCAGCATCAGCTCGCCCGATGTCCTGATCTGGCCGAGGCAGCCGCGATAGCGCACGTCCCCGAGGGGGCCGAACGGCTCTTTCAGCATCGCGTCGGCCAGCTCGATCATGCCGGTCAACGGGCCCCGGAAGGCCCGGTCCAGGCGCGCCAGCGCCGAGTCGAGGCCGCCGCCGG
>NZ_VRVD01000940.1:0-1345 GCF_008040015.1 Methylobacterium sp. WL18
GTGCCGGAGCTGCCGCCGCTCCCGGGCGTGCGGATCGCCACCGCCCAGGCCGGCATCCGCTACAGCGGCCGGACCGACGTGCTCTACGTCGACCTCGCCGCCGGAACCCGCGCGGCCGGGGTGTTCACCCGCTCGAAATGCCCGTCGGCACCGGTGGATTGGTGCCGCGAGGCCCTGGCCCACGGCCCGGCCCGGGCGCTGGTGGTCAATTCGGGCAACGCCAACGCGTTCACGGGCCGGCTCGGCCGGGAGGCGGTGGCCAAGACCGTCCAGATCGCCGCGCAGGCGGCCGGCTGCGGCGACCGGGAGGTCTACGTCGCCTCCACGGGTGTGATCGGCGAGCCGCTGCCGGCCGAGCGCTTCGAGGGCGTGCTGGCCGACTGCGCCGCCCGGGCCACGGACGGCCCGGCCGCCTGGGCCGAGGCGGCCCGGGCGATCATGACCACCGACACCTTCCCCAAGCTCGCGACCCGCACCGCCGAGATCGACGGCGTGCGCGTCACCATCAGCGGCATCGCCAAGGGCGCCGGCATGATCGCCCCCGACATGGCGACCATGCTGGCCTTCGTGTTCACCGACGCCGCCCTGCCCCAGGCCGCCCTCCAGGCGCTGCTGAGCGCGGGCACCAAGACCAGCTTCAACTGCGTGACGGTGGACGGCGACACCTCGACCTCCGACACCCTGCTGCTGTTCTCCACCGCCCAGGCCGGCAACGCCGAGATCGCCGACGCGGCCGACCCGCGTCTGGCCGGCTTCAAGGCGGCGCTCGACGGCCTGCTGATCGAACTGGCCCAGCTCGTCGCCAAGGACGGCGAGGGCGCGCGCAAGTTCGTCACCGTGCGGGTCACGGGCGCCGAGAGCGACGCCTCCGCGCACAAGATCGCCATGTCGATCGCCAACTCGCCGCTGGTGAAGACCGCGGTGGCCGGCGAGGACGCCAATTGGGGCCGGGTGGTGATGGCGGTGGGCAAGGCCGGCGAGCCCGCCGACCGGGACCGGCTCGCGATCTGGTTCGGCGACGTGCGCGTGGCCGTCCAGGGCGCCCGCGACCCGGATTACAGCGAGGACGCCGCCAGCGCGGTGATGCGCGAGCCGGAGATCGGCATCCGGGTCGATCTCGGGTTGGGCGAGGGCCAGGCCCGCGTCTGGACCTGCGACCTGACCAAGGCCTACATCGAGATCAACGGGGATTACCGCTCGTGAGGGCCGGCCTCGCCGGCCTTCTCCTGCTCGCCCTGCTGCCCGCCCGGGCGCACGCCGACGATGACGCGTGCAAGCGCCGCATCAGCGTCGTCGGGCATGCCGCGGAGGCGCGGGCGCCGGACTTCGCCGAGGTCACGGTCGG
>NZ_VRVD01000941.1:0-1344 GCF_008040015.1 Methylobacterium sp. WL18
GGTCTGAGCCCGGGGCCGGAGGCGGGGGCGCCCGGGAACAGCCTCGGCGCCGTCCCCGTTGTCTAGGTCATGCCGGCCCTGGCCGGTCCTTCGGGATGTGAGCGTTTCATGACCAGCCGTACCCTCCAGACCACGCTTCTCGCCCTCGCCCTCGTCGCGGGCAGCGCCGGGATGGCGGCCGCCCAGAGCACGCCCAACGGCAACACCTCGACCTCCGGCTCGCCCGCCGGCAGCAACAGCACCGGGAACGGGGCCACGGGCAGCGGTGCGGCGCCCAGCGGAAAGTGACCCGGCCTCGCGCCGCGTGACCGGTCGATCCCGGAGCCCTGCGCTCCGGCGACCCTGCCGCCTTCAACCCCGCAGCCCGACCGGGCCCGCGGGGTTTTTCGTGCGCCGGCCCCGGTGGAGCGGAGCGCGCGTTGCGTGACGCCGCGTAAGACCATCCGCCTGCGGCGGCGGGAAGCCACCCGTCGGCTCCCGACGGAGATCGGTTCAAGTCCTCACGGCAGGGCCGTCGGGCCCGAATTCGGAATCCATGACACGAAGGCTGGCTTCACTTGCGCGATGGACTGACGTTCGATCACGCAGATGCCGGCGCTCTTGAGAATAATATTCTACGTAGTGCTATCAACGCGTTAATCCGGTATTCCAGCTGTGGAACCTTGACCTTTGATCTGCAAACCAGCACCTGACATCAGCACGTGGCCGGCTGCGCACGTGCATGTCGGGATGCACGACTCGGGTGATGCGGTCGAAATCAGTCCTGGAGATGGGCGGGGACGGGCCTGGTCTGCTTCAGGCCGCGGCCTGGCGTGAGGCCGTCGCGCCGTTCTGGGAGTTCGCCATCCGGCCGGAGGATGTCGCCGACTTCCGCGGACAGTCGCAGGTCCGGCACCTGGGCAATGCCATCCTGTGCCGGGCGGGTGCCTCCGGTTTGCGGTTCGAGCGCTCGCGCGCCCTGGTCGCCCGGATGGGCGTCGATCACATCCTGGCGCATGTCCGCGTCTCTGGCCGCTCCCGGATCGAAATCGAGGGCGGCGAGCAGGATTGCGGGCCCGGCGATATCTGCCTGTTCGACCTGTCCCGGCCCCTGGCCGCCAGCTCCACGGATTACCGCGCCCTGACGCTGGTTCTGCCGCGGCCGCTGTTCGGCGCGGGGGCGGTCGATCTCGACGCGCTGCACGGGACGGTCCTGCACGGCACCACGCCGTTCGGCCGGTTGCTCGCGGACCATCTCCGATCGCTCAGCGCCCATGCCGACGGGTTTTCGGAACACGAGTCCCGGGCCGCCGCGGAGGCGACCGCGACGCTGCTCGCCGCCGCCGTCCCGCGCCTGTCCGGGCG
>NZ_VRVD01000942.1:0-1337 GCF_008040015.1 Methylobacterium sp. WL18
GGCGGCCACCGGCGTGCCGCAGGCGAGCGCCTCGGCGACCACGAGGCCGAACGGCTCCTCCCAGCGCGGCGAAACGATCGCCACCCGGGCGCGGCCGAGATGGTGCGCGAGGTCCCGGTGCGAGAGGTGGCCGAGATGGGTCAGGTCGGGCCCGAGCCGCGGGGCGATCTCGGCCGCCCAGTAGCCGGGATTGAGCTTGGGGCCCGCGAAGGTCAGCGGCAGCCCGGCCGCGCGGGCGGCGTCGATGGCGAGGTGAAGCCCCTTCTCGGGTACGATCCGGCCGGACCAGAACGCGAAGGGCGGGGCGTCGGGAGTCTCGGAATACGCGAAGGTCGAGAGGTCGACGCCGTTGTCGACCACCTGCGCGCCGGGCACGAGCGATTGCCATTCCTGGGCGAGCGAGGGCGAGACCGCCAGGAAGGCCATGTCGGGATCGGCCTGCACCACGCCGGAGACCAGGGCGTCGAAGGGCGGGGTGTGCAGCACCGTGACCCAGGGCAGCCCGAGTCGGGCGCTCATCTGCAGGGGCAGGGCGTGCAGCGCGTTGTTGTGCACGAGATCGAACCCGCCGGCCGCGACCAGCTCCATCATCCGCCGGTAGGCGTCGTACTCGGCCGCGTCGATCGCCTCCTCGCGCTCGGGATCCGCCACGGCGTCGCCGGTCGGGTCGCACAGCATCACCGGTTCGAGCGCCGGGTCCGAGCCCCGGCTGGCGAACAGCGTCACATCGTGCCCGCGCCGCTTCAACGCCACGGTCAGCAGATGCGTGTGCATCTCCAGACCGCCGGCATAGGGCTGGCCGATCGGGTACTTCAGATGTGCCAGGACAGCGATCTTCACGCGCGCACCGAATCCGGTTGTGTGGGGATCTTTGCCGGCCGCAGCGGAGCGCAAGGAATTTCGTCCGCAGCGAGCGTGGCGGGTATCATGCCCATCTTTTCTTCATCAAGCGTTGCGTCATCGACGCCGGGAGCGACGACGGACGCAGCGCGTTCCCACCGTCATAAGGGCTGCGGTCTGAACCGATGATGATCGAGACGCGAGGTCGACCATTCAGCCGGGTGCGCCACCCCGCCTGGGTCCGCCTGACCCACTGGACCGGCGCCGCCGCGACCTTGGCGCTGATGGTCAGCGGCACCGCGATCCTGCTCGCCCTGCCGAAGCTGTTCTGGGGGGAGACCGGGGCCAACGACGCGCCGGCCTGGATCGCCCTGCCGCTGCCGGTGAACCTCGAGCAGACCGGCTGGGCGCGCAACCTGCACTTCCTGGCCGCCTGGATCTTCGTCCTCAACGGGGCCGCCTACCTGGCCCTGGCGCTGCTGCGCGGGCATCTGCGG
>NZ_VRVD01000943.1:0-1335 GCF_008040015.1 Methylobacterium sp. WL18
GGCCGCCCTGCGCGAAGCCGAGCAGGGCGAGGACCGGCACCAGCACCGCCACCGCCAGCAGCCAGGGGGCGGCGCGCCCGAAGGCGGGCTTCAGCCGGAGCCAAAAATACAGGCCGGAGCAGCCGTGGATCCAGGCGATGACCAGCATCGCCGCCTGCATCGCGCCCTGCTGCGGCGCGGCGACCCAGAAGGCGTAGAGTTCCTGCGCGTAGCCCTTGTCCAGCCCCTCGGTGGCGAAGGCGATCCGGGTGCCCGCGATGTGGCTGATGAGCAGCGGCGGGATCAGCAGGCCGGAGACCATCTGCACCACCTCGCCGGGCCGCCAGCGGAAGTAGCGGGCGGCGTAGAGGGCCTGGAGCCCGAGCAGCAGGTGGATCAGCAGGGCGCCGTAGAGCAGCGCCAAGCCGAGCGGGTTGAGCCACAGGGCGGAGGCGATGTCGAGGCCGTCCTCCATGGCGTCGAGGGAGACGTTGCCGAGGGCATGGTTGGTCAGGTGGGTCAGGATGTAGGCGAACAGCACCAGCCCGCTGCCGAGGCGCAGGCGGCGGACGCCGAGGATGGGGCGGATCCGGGCGCGCAGCGGGATCGGGGCGGCCGGCAAACCCCCGGCGGAGGTTCGGAGCGTCGCGATCGACGAGGTGCGCGTCATGCTGGGAGGTCCGACGAGATCGGCAGCGGGCCCGGTCTGGCCGGCCTGTCGTACCAGCAAACCGCGTCCGCGGCCTCCGCCGTATTTCAACTGGCCGGCGAATTTCGGGTCGGGACCGGACCGAAGACGGCCCGACAGACTTCGCGGTCACTGCGAAGCGAACGAAAAAGGCATCGCCGTCGGCCGGGGATCCACGAAGAATTGCGCGGCCCATCCGCGACTTCTACGAAGCCTGCGGGGTCGGACCCGGATGCCGGGCAAACGTCAACCAAACGGACCGCCGGGCGTTGGCCGGCTGGGCTGACACCATCCGGATGACACTGCCAGCATGACACCCGTCGATCCGAGGCCCGACCCGTTCTTCGCCCGGAACGCCGCCGCGGTGGCGGCGGAGCTGGTCGGGGCGCGGCTCTGGGTCGGCGCGGCGGGCGGGCGCATCGTCGAGACGGAGGCCTACGACCGGACCGACCCGGCCTCCCACAGCTTCGCGGGCCCGACCCGCCGGAACGCCAGCATGTTCGGGTCGCCCGGGCACGTCTACGTCTACCGGTCCTACGGGCTGCACTGGTGCCTGAACCTGGTCTGCGAGCCCGGCAGCGCGGTGCTGCTCCGGGCGATCGAGCCGACCGAGGGCCTGGCCGCCATGGCGGAGCGGCGCGGCACGGACGATCCGCTTCTGCTCTGCG
>NZ_VRVD01000944.1:0-1334 GCF_008040015.1 Methylobacterium sp. WL18
CCCCCACCCGAGCCCGACCTATGTCTGCACCGCCCCGGAGGTGCCGGCGCGGATCCGGCGGGGCCTGTCGGAGGCCGCGGCGATCCTGTGCCGCGCCCCGCGCTGAGGATCGGATCCCCATCGGATCCCGGCCTTCCCTGGCCTTGGGCGCCGGTTCGGCCTACATGGCGAGGCAACGGGCCGCGGTCCGGGATCATCCGGTACGGGCGCAGGCCTTCGGCCGGGCCGCGCAGCCGGAAGGGCGGACGCCGAACGGCATGAACTTTCAGGGACAGCACCGGGGACCGGCGGAGCCGGTCGAGCCGGTCAAGCACGACGCTGTCGCGGACAAGCCGCGCAAGAGTTGGACCGGCCGGTATGCCTGGATCGGCACGGCCGCCAGCATCGTGCTGTTCGCGGTCTCGCTGGGCGTGCTGTGGAAGCTCGTCCAGAGCGTGAGCTGGGCGGAGGTGCGGGCGGCGGTGGCGGCGGCCACCGGCGAGCAGCTCGGCCTGGCCTTCCTGTTCGTCGGGATCAGCTACCTGTTCCTGACGGGCTACGACGCGCTGGCCCTGCGCCAGCTGCGGATCAAGGTGCCGTACCGGATCACCGCGCTCGCCTCGTTCACCAGCTACGCGGTGAGCTTCACCCTCGGCTTCCCGCTGCTGACCGCCGGCACGATCCGCTACTGGATCTACGCCCGGCAGGGCCTGTCCACGGCCAAGATCGCCGCGCTCACGGTCATCGCGGGCTTCACCTTCTGGCTCGGCATGGGCGTGGTGCTGGGCCTGAGCCTGATCATCGAGGCCGGGCAGCTCGCCGGGCTCGCCTTCACGTCGATCCGGATCAACCAGGGCGTCGGCCTCGTGGCCCTCGGCCTGGTGCTGGGCTACCTCGCCTGGGTCTCGGCCAAGAAGCGCAGCATCACGGTCAAGCAGTGGCGGCTGGAGCTGCCGGGCGCCTCGGTGTCGATCGGCCAGATGATCGTCGGGATCGGCGACGTCTGCGCGGCGGCGGCGGTGCTCTACGTCCTGCTGCCCCAGGGGATGACGCTGGGCTTCACCACCTTCCTGGCGATCTACGTGCTGGCCGCGATGCTGGGCATCGCCTCCAACGCCCCCGGGGGCATCGGGGTGTTCGAAGCCACCGTGTTGCTCGCCCTGTCGAGCCTGCCGCGCAACGAGGTGCTGACCTCGCTGCTGCTGTTCCGGGGCTGCTACTACGTCGTGCCGTTCATGGTCGCCCTAGCGATGCTGGGCCTCTACGAGATCGTGAAGCGGGCCGGCGGCGCGCGCGATCCGGGGCCGCCGGAAGGCCTGTCACTTATACACATCTCAGAGCCAACGACACAACGC
>NZ_VRVD01000945.1:0-1332 GCF_008040015.1 Methylobacterium sp. WL18
GGCGCGCGCGACCGGCACGTGGAGGGCGCCGAACGCGGCGGCGACCTCGGCGGCCGGACCCAGCTGACCGTTGTCGCCCACGATGATCTCGAAGGCGAGATCGGGCGCCTCCAGGGCGCGGATGCTCGCCAGGGCCTCGCGCAGCAGGGCGGGCCGGTTGCAGGTGGGGACCACCACGGAAACCGTGGCGCGGGGCGCGGGCTGCATCATGTCCATTCTTCCCAGGCGTCGTAGACGCCGTTCAGGAGGGCCCCGAAGACCAGGTCGTTGTCGAAATGCGTGACGAAGTTGCGCCCGATGGTGCCGAGCGGCCGCGTCTCCACGGCCTGCGCGTAGACGATCCGGTAGCCGGCCTGCTGGGCGGCGCGGGCGGCCGCCGGTGTCCAGTTCGCCGACTGCCCCAGCGGGATCGCGAAGCTGTCGGGCCGGATGCCGAGCCGGGCCGCGATCGCCCGGCGCGAGCCGTCGAGCTCCTCGGCCGCCCGCTCGGCGCCGAGGCCCCCGAAATTCGGATGGGTGACGGAATGGCTGCCGATCTCGACGCCGGCCGAGGCCAGGGCCTCGACCTCGCGCCAGCCCAGGATTCCGCGCGGGCCGGTCCCCGGCCGGTCGAGCCAGCCGGAGACGACGAACAGCGTCCACGGAATCCCGTGATCCCGCAGGATCGGCTCCGCGGCGTCGAGCACGCTGCGCCAGCCGTCGTCGAAGGTGATCGCGAGGTCACAGGGTTCACCGCTTCCCTCGGCGATGGCGGCGGCCGGCACGAAGCGGTAGCCGAGGCGCAGGGCCAGCTCGATCTGGTGCCGGAAGCGCTCGGGTGTGACGTCGTTGACGCCGCATTCGGGCTGCCCGATCGAATGATAGCAGAGGATGCGCCCGCCCGGCCGCTCACGGCGCGTCCCGGCGACCGCCAGGGTGGTGCGTTCGTAGGCCATCCGGGCGACCGCGAACCGCGGACGGGTGAGCCCCACGGTGCGGGCGAGGCTCTTGACCGGCCCGGGGATCATCGCAGGGCGGCGCGCAGGCCGGCGACGACCTGGTCCTGCATCGCGTCGTCCATGCCGGCGTAGAGCGGCAGGAGGATCGCGTGGTCGCGCGCCCGCTCGGATTCCGGCAAGGCGAAGCGCCGGGGCGCCTCGGCGTAGGGCGGCTCCAGGTGGGCGCACATGATGCCCCGGCGGGTGGCGATGCCCTGATCGAGCATCGCCTGCATCACGACGCCCTGATCGGCCGTCTCCGGCAGGCGGATGCAGAAGCTCTGCCAGTTGCTGCGCGAGCCCATCGGCTCGGGCGGCGGCGTCACCTCCGGCAGGTCCGCGAGCCGCGCCCGGT
>NZ_VRVD01000946.1:0-1328 GCF_008040015.1 Methylobacterium sp. WL18
CGCTGGGCGCCGGCCTCGCGGGCGCGACCGCCCAGGGCTTCCAGACGGCGGCCCCGCACGCGATCCTGATCGACGCCGATTCCGGCTCGGTGCTGTTCGAGAAGGCCGCCGACGAGCGGTTCTCCCCGGCCAGCATGGCCAAATTGATGACCACCGACATCGTGTTCGAGGCGCTGAAATCCGGCCGCTTGGCGATGGATACCGAGTTCACCGTCACCGAGGACGCCTGGAAGCGGGGCGGGGCCGGCGGCGGCGGCTCGTCGATGTTCGCCCAGGTCAACAGCCGCATCAAGATGTCGGACCTGCTGCGCGGGCTGATCGTCCAGTCGGGCAACGACGCCGCGATCACCATCGCGGAGAACATGGCCGGCACCGAGGACTCCTTCGCCGGGCTGATGAACCAGCGGGCCAAGGAGATCGGGCTGACGAATTCGACCTTCCGCAACGCCACCGGCTACTCGGCGCCCGACCAGAAGGTCACGGCCCGGGACATGGCCAAGCTCGCGATCCACCTGATCGACACCTACCCGGACCTGTACAAGATCTTCGCCGAGAAGGAGTTCACCTGGAACAAGATCCGCCAGCAGAACCGCAATCCGCTCCTGGCGCTCGACATCGGCGCCGACGGGCTGAAGACCGGCTACCTGGAGGAATCGGGCTACGCGCTGACCGGCTCGGCGGTGCAGAACGGCCAGCGCCTGGTGCTGGTGATCTCGGGGCTCAAGACCGCCCGGGACCGGGCCTCCGAGGCGCGCAAGCTGATGGAATGGGGGTTCCGCGCGTTCGAGACGCGGCAGATCTTCGGGGCCGGCGAGACGGTCGCCGACGCCTCGGTGTTCGGCGGCGAGGCGGGCTCCGTGCCGCTGGTCTCGAAGAAGCCGGTGCGGGTCCTGCTGCCCCGCGGCTCCAGCGACCGGGTCAGCGCCAAGGTGGTTTATACCGGGCCGCTGATGGCTCCCGTCGAGGAGGGCCGGCAGGTCGGCACCCTGCGGATCCAGCGCGGCGACACGGTCGCCCTCGACCAGCCGCTCTTCGCCGGCGCGACGGTGGAGGCCGGCACGCTGTCGCAGCGGGCGATGGATGCGGCGCTGGAATTCGGCACCGGCCTCGTGCGCAAGGCCTTCGACCGCGTCGGCAAGAAGGACGCGAAACCCGGCGAGCGTACGGCCGATCCGACGTGATTGGACGCCCGTGATCGTGCCAGGCTTCGAAGACGCTTCGCAGGGAACCTTCATCACCTTCGAGGGCGGGGAGGGCGCCGGCAAGTCGACCCAGGTCGCCCGCCTGGCCGCGACCCTGCGGTCGCGCTCGGGCCGGGAGGTCCGCGT
>NZ_VRVD01000947.1:0-1323 GCF_008040015.1 Methylobacterium sp. WL18
GCCGTGCCGCCTCCGGCCGCGGGCCTGGACCAGGGGCATCTGGCCGCCCTGATCGCCGGAGCCACCCCGGCGAAAGCCAAGGTCGCCAAGACGGCGACGAAGACGGCGGCCGCCGACAAGGTCGCGGCCAAGCGCTGAGCCCGGCATCGGCGTCCGACGCCGTGCCGGCTGCATGGTTCCCCTGCGCGGCGGCGGGTGCCACGGCGGGTACGCGCGTGGCAGATTGGCAGGCCTCCACCGAGATTTGGCAGGCATGAGCACGCAGGTCGCGACATCCGTCGCCAACGACAGGGCCTCCGCGCGTGCGGCCCCGTCACCCGACCTCGCGCGCCGCCGGCGGATCGTCGGCATCGCCCTGATGTGCGGCGCGGTCGCCTTCTTCGCGAGCCTCGACGCCTGCGCCAAGACGCTGGCGCGGGCCGAGGTCGACCCGCTGGTCACCACCTTCATGCGCTACGCCGCCAGCGTCGCGATGATCTCGCTGTTCATCAATCCCGTGCGCACCCCCGGGGTGGTGAAGAGCCGGCGGCTGACGCTGCAGATCGTGCGCTCGCTGTTGCTGTTCGCCTCCACCGCCCTGAACTTCGTGGCCCTGCGCTACCTGCAGCTGGCCGAGACGATCTCGATCCAGTTCGCCGCCCCGCTCACGGTGGCGCTGCTGGCCGGGCCGCTGCTCGGCGAATGGTCGCCGCGGGCCCGGATGGCGGCGATCGCCGTCGGGTTCCTGGGCGTGCTGGTGATCGTCCGCCCGGGCCTCGGCGGGATGCACCCGGCCGCCCTGCTGTGCGTGGCCAACGTCGTGGTCTACGCCTTCTACGCGATCATCACGCGCAAGCTCGCGGCCTACGATTCCACCGCCACCACGATGTTCTACACCGGGCTGGCCGGCCTGGCGCTGATGGCGCCGCTCCTGCCCTGGATCTGGACCAACCCGGAGAGCCTGACCCACTGGGCGCTGCTGGTCGGTGTCGCGCTGTTCGGCACGCTCGGGCACTGGCTGCTGGTGATGGCGCATGCCCGCGCGCCGGCCAACGTGCTGGCGCCGTTCATCTATACGCAGCTGCTGTGGTCGGTGACGCTGGGCTTCCTGCTGTTCGGCGACGTGCCGAGCCGCTGGACGGTCGCCGGCGCCATGATCGTGGTCGGCTCCGGCCTCTATCTCCTGGCGCAGGAGACGATTCGGCGGGACAGGCCGGCCGCCTGAGGGCGACCGACCGATGTCCGAGGCGCGCTTAGCGGCCCATGCGCTCCTGGCGGTCCATGCGCTCCTCGCGGCGGTTCTCGCGGGCGCGGCGGGCCGGATCCGGATCGGTGCCGAGCACG
>NZ_VRVD01000948.1:0-1320 GCF_008040015.1 Methylobacterium sp. WL18
CCCCCGGACGGCGGCCGCCGCGATGCGGTCCTGGTCGCCGGCGGCCTCGATCCGGCCGACCGCGACGTTCTCGCCCGCCGTGAGATCGAACCGGACGAAGTCCTGGAAGATCGCCGCGACCCGCGCCCGCAGGGCGTCGAGGTCGTAGGCGCCGAGCGGCAGTCCGTCGAGCAGCACGCGGCCCTCGTGCGGGTCGTACAGCCGGGTCATCAGCTTGACGATCGTGGTCTTGCCGGCGCCGTTGCCGCCGACCAGCGCCACGGTCTCCCCGGCCCGCACCGCGAAGGACAGGCCGCGCAGGGCCCAGGTGTCGGTGCCGGGATAGCGGTAGCCGACATCCTCGAACACCAGCCCGTCGCGGATCGGGCTCGGCACCGGCGCGGGCCGTGCGGGCGAGCGGATCTCCGGCCGGATCGCGAAGAACGAGAAGAAGTCGTCGAGATACTGCGCCTGGCCGCTGATCTGGGTGAGGCCGAGCAGCAGCCCCTCGATGCCGCCGCGCAGGCGCTGGAAGGCCCCGGCCAGGAAGGCGAGGTCGCCGATCGAGAACGCCCCCGCCACGGTCCGCCAGACGATCACCGCGTAGGCGGCGTAGTAGGCCAGCGTCCCGAGGCTCGCGAAGGCGAAGCCCCAGCGCGCCCGGGCGGTGGCCAGCGCCCGGTTCTCGGCGAGCAGGTCTTTCGCGAGGCCGGCGTACAGCGCCGTGATGTAACCCGAGAGGCCGAACAGCTTCACCTCCTTGGCGGTCTCGACGCTGGCGCCGAGGTAGCGCAGGTAGTCGATCCGCCGCCGCTCCGGGCTGCGGATCCAGGCCAGCCGATAGCCGGCCTTCGTGAAGTGCCACTCGTTGAGCAAAGCCGGCACGAGGGCGGCGGCGATCAGCACCACCAGCCAGGGCGTGAAGGCCGCCACCCCGGCGGTGAGCGAGGCGAGCGTCACCAGCGCCTGGAACTGGCCGAACACCGTGCCGATCAAGCCGGTGCGGCCGCTGACCTGGCGGCGCGCCCGCTCCAGCCGGTCCTGCTGGGCGCTGTCCTCGAACTGCGCGAGATCGAGCGAGGCGGCATGCGCCATCAGCCGCACCGAGGCGGCGTTGGCGTAGAGGTCGCCGATCAGCGTCTCGGTCAGGCTCGCGAGCCGGCCGGTGAGGTCGGACAGCAGGGCGAGGCCGAGTTCGGCGGCGACCAGGATGGCGAGGCGCGCCCGGGCCGGATCGGCCAGCCAGTCCGCGAGGCCGGCCTCCGCGGCCGGGCGGGCATGCTCGGCCACGATCCCGTCGAGGATCAGCTTGGCGAGGTAGAGCGACAGGATCGGCAGGAA
>NZ_VRVD01000949.1:0-1320 GCF_008040015.1 Methylobacterium sp. WL18
GCCGCCGGGCGTCCGCGCAGGCGGCTCGCCCAGGCGGAGCGGCGCAGGAAGCCGCCGAGCCACAGTCCCGCCAGGGTGTCGAGGGCGAGCAGCAGCAGCGCCAGGGTGAACAGGGTCGGGCGCAGGTCCAGGGTCTCGGCTCCGGCGAGTGTTCCGATCCGGGCGCCGTCCAGCGCCGCGGTATCGAGGGGCTTCAGGCGGTCGTCGGGCTTGAGGGCGTTGACGCTGATGCCGCCGTCCGCCGGTCCGTAGAAGCCCGGCGGGTGCTCGGCATTCCCCCGGTCTGCGTAATCGGCGGCCACCGCGGTGGCCGAGGCGGGGGGCGAGCCTAGCGCGCCGAACCCGTCCAGCGTCGCCCGGGGGGCGAGCACGATTGCGGACGCGCGGTTCGCCTCGCCCGCGGGGGGCGCCGAGGTGCCGGCCAGGCCGACCACGCGCCGGAGCATGTCGATGAACAGCCCCGACAGCGGCAGGTTCGACCAGGTCGTGTCGGCGGTGACGTGGAACAGCACCAGCGTGCCCTGACCGCGCTTCTGCGCGGTGACGATCGGCGTGCCGTCCTGCAGGGAGGCCCAGGTCCGGTTCGGCAGGTCGCCGTCCGGTTCGGCCAGGATCTGGCGGCGCACGCCGATATCGGCCGGCGGCGTCAGGCCGGCGAAGGGGCTCTCGGGTGGGAACGGCGCCAGGGTCTTGGGGCTGTCCCAGGACAGCGTGCCGCCGAGCGTCCGGTTGCCCCGGCGCAGGCGGACCGGCACGAGCGGGTCGTTGCCGGCGGCGAGCCGGGGGCCGGCGAAGCGCAGCAGCATGCCGCCGGCCTTCACGAAGCTCTCGACCCGGGCGGTGGTCTTCTCATCGAGCGCGCCGACATCGGCGAGCACCAGCACCGAGACCTGGTTGTCGAGGAGCTGGTTGATCGATTCCGCGGTGCCCTTGGCGCCGCGCGCCTCCTGCACGTCCGCGAAGGGCTGGAGCGCCCGGGCGAGGTAGTAGGTCGGCGCCAGGAGCGGCTGGGCCTGGTCGAGGGTGCCGCCGAACACCAGGCCGACCCGGCGGCGCTTGCCGCGCTCGTCCTGGAGCACCACGGCCCCGGCCGAGCGCTCCCCTGCGATCTCCAGGCGGCTGATGCTGTTGCGCAGCTCCACGGGCATCTCGAACGTCGCCGTCGCCTCGGTGGCGTCGGCCGCGAACGCGATGTCGCGCTCGGCCAGCGGCAGGCCCTTCTGGTCGAGCGCCCGGATCACGCCGGCGTCGCGCCCGTTCGGGGCGGCGCGCAGGGCCCGGGCCGTGAGGGTGCCGCCGGTCTCGGAGGCGGTGAGCGCC
>NZ_VRVD01000094.1:0-11222 GCF_008040015.1 Methylobacterium sp. WL18
GAGCATCGCCAGCACGGCGAGGCTCCGGACGAGGCGGTCCGGCGGGCCCGCGACGCGGCGGGCCAGAAGGGCGACGGATCGGATCACGATCCCGAGATAAGCATGGCCGTCCCCCGGCGCAATCACCCACGGCGTCGCGCCGGCTCGCGGTGTTGCCCGGAGCACACAGGCAGGCCTCGACTCGCCCGCGCCCCCCGGCCGGCCTCAACCTCGCCGCGAAGTCCGGGCCGGTTCGCCCGAGGGATCGCAGCACGGCCGCGACGACCGACGCCGTCGGCAAGAACCGGCCAAGTGACCGGCTAAGCGATCGGCCAAGTGACCGGTAAAGTGAGAGGATGACAGACCATGTCGAGACGGATCGCGATGCTCGCGCTCGCAGGCGCCCTGCTGGGGAGCGCGCCCGCCTCCGCCGGCCCGATCGATAGCGGGCCGCTCGCGGATTTCCTGAACGTCTTCCGAAGCCAGGCGATCCCGCGCGAGACGATCGGCTGGAACAGCACCGAGAAGCCCGGCACCATCGTGATCTCCACCCGCCAGCGCCGGCTCTACTACATCCTCGGGAACAGCGAGGCGATCCGCTACGGCGTCGGCGTCGGCCGGCAGGGCTTTTCCTGGTCCGGTACCAAGACGGTGACGATGAAGAAGGAATGGCCGGCCTGGCGTCCGCCGCAGCAGATGCTGGCCCGCCGCCCGGACCTGCCGCGCTTCATGGCCGGCGGCCAGGACAACCCGCTGGGCGCCCGCGCCCTCTATCTCGGCTCGTCGCTCTACCGGATCCACGGCTCGAACGAGCCCGAGACGATGGGCGCCGCGGTGTCCTCGGGCTGCATCCGCATGACCAACAAGGACGTGGTCGATCTCTACGACCGGGTCCGGGTCGGCACCAAGGTGGTGGTGCGGGACTGACCTGCGCGAGCGCGGGAAGTCTGTCGGCAGGCGAGGGTTGTGTGTCGGCCTGGGCGCGCGAAGTTTGTCGGCGCGCGTCCAGGCCAGCCCGATCATCGAGTTCCGGCCCCGAATGCGTGGGTGGCCTGCTGCCGGTTCCTGCTACGGCTGTACGCGGACGGCGGCTATCAGGGGCCGGCGTTTAAGGCCGGACTGCGCCGGGCATGCCGTCGGCTCAGGCTGATGATCGTCAAGCGCTCCGATTAGGCCAAGGGCTTCGTCGTGCTGCCCAAGCGCTGGATCGTCGATCCTTCGACAGGCTCAGGATGAGGGAACGTTTGCTTGGCTCAACCGGTGTCGGCGCTTGGCCAAGGACTGGGAATGCCGCTCACGCACAGCCCGCGCCTTCCTCTTGCTCGCCGCAATCCGCCCAATGACACGAAAGCTCTGCCAAACAACACAATGATCTCGGACAGACTCTAAGGACAGCCCAAGGAACCGCGCTGTCGCATCTTGGATACACCGGTACATAGAACCTGCTTTTCGAGTTGACGCGATGCGGCAATGCGGCTGATGGTAATCGTGACGGTTCCCCTCGGGGATCAAAAGGGAACGCGGTGAGGACCAACCCATGAGGGTCAGTCCGATGCCGCGGCTGCCCCCGCAACTGTAAGCGGCGAGCTTTCTCACCACCACGTCACTGGGCGGCCTCGCCCGGGAAGACGGTGAGGCGGCGACGACCCGCGAGCCAGGATACCTGCCGTCAGTCGTGGTCACACGCGAAACGCGCTGGGCGGGGTGCCCCGGCGGGTGCGGAAGCATGCGCGTGCGTATGGCTTCGGCCTCGTTCGCGGTGACGTGCCACTGCCGTTGCCCGAGGCCGTCCGCTTTGTCCCGCTCCGCGTCGATCCCGATCCTGCCCGTGCTGGCGCTCGCCTGTGCGTTTCCCTCCCTTGCCACCGCGCAGGCCGCACGGTCCGAAGAGGCCGCCGTGGTCCTCGACGCGCTCTCGGTCGAGGGTACCCTTACCGCCACGCCGACCTACCGGGTGCCGGAGCTCTACAGCGGCACCAAGACGATCACGCCCCGCCTCGACCTGCCGCAGCAGGTCGACGTGATCCCCCGGGAAGTCCTGATTGACACAGCCGCGACCCGCGTCGAGCGCGCGCTCGATTACGTGCCCGGGGTCGGAAAGCAGAACGATTTTGGCGCCCAGAACCTCGCCCTCTACTCCGTTCGGGGATTCGCGACCCAGGACATCTTCTTCAATGGCTTCAACATCGCCCGCGGCTACAATGGCGCCCCCGACACCCAGAACGTCCAGTCCATCGAGGTCCTGAAGGGCCCGGCCGGCGCCCTCTACGGCCGCAGCGATCCGGGCGGGACCGTCAACATCCTGACCAAGCAGCCCGTAGCCCGACCCTTCGTCGAGATGGGCACGCTATTCGGCAGCTTCGGCACCGCCCGCACCACGGTCGATGCCGGCGGTGCGCTGAGCGAGGACGGCAGCGTGCTCTACCGCTTCAACGGCGTCCTCGCCCGCCAGGACAGCTTTCGCGACTTCGTCGGCGGCGACCGGGTGCTCTTGGCGCCCGTGGTGAGCTGGCAGGTCACGCCCGACACCAAGATCACGTTCGAGGCGCAGTACCTGCGCAACCGCCAGACCTTCGACCGGGGCACCGTCGCGGTGAACAACCGTCTCGGCCTCGTCCCGCGCTCACGCTTCTTCGGCGAGCCGGGCGACGATTCCGTGTCCGAGAGCGCGCTCCTGCAGGTGCGGCTGGAGCACGCCTTCAACACCGACTGGCAGCTCCGCGTCGCCACCCACCTCAACACCGGCAGCCTGACCGGCCTGCAGACCGGCGCGACCGGCATCCTCGACGACGGGCGTACGCTCTTGCGCGAGTTCCGCCGGCACGACTTCACCTGGGGCGTCGCCATCGGCCAGGCCGAACTCGTCGGGCGCTTCGAGACCGGGCCCATCGCCCACACCCTGCTGCTCGGCCTGGAGCACGAGCGCTACAACAGCACCGAGAACCTGCTGCGCTCGACCCCGCGCCTCGACCCCTTCGCCATCGACCTGTTCAACCCCGTCTACGGGCAGGCCAAGCCTCCGTTCACGCGCCGCTACAGCGCCAGCGAGAACGTCGGCAACACGGCGGTCTACCTCCAGGACCAGATCGCGCTCAGCCCGGAATGGAAGCTGCTGCTGGGCAACCGCACCGACTTCTACAACCAGACCTTCCGGGACAAGGTCGCGAACGAACGGACCGAGCAGGACCGCACCGGGTTCTCGCCCCGCGCCGGCCTCGTCTACCAGCCGCTGTCGTTCCTGGCCCTCTACGGCAACGTCGCCGCCTCGTTCCGTCCCAACACCGGCTTCGACAGCGCGTCGCGGCCCTTCGCGCCCGAGACCGGGTTCGCCTACGAGGTCGGGGCCAAGCTCGACCTGTTCGACGGCCTCAGCGTGACGGCCGCCGCCTTCCACATCGAGAAGGAGAACGTGCTCACCACCGACCCGGCGGACTTCTTCTTCCAGATCGCCGCCGGGGCGGTGCGCAGCCAGGGCTTCGACGTCAGCCTGGTCGGGCAGGTCACGCCGGAGTTCCGGGTGATCGGCGGCTATGCCTTCATCGACGCGGCGGTCACCCGCGACGAGGTGCTGCGGGTCGGCTCGCCGCTGCTCAACATCCCGCGCCATAGCGGCTCGCTGCTCGGCATCTACGAGATCCAGGCGGGCGACTGGAAGGGTTTTGGGATCGGCGGTGGGTTCCGGGCGGTCGGCTCGCGGCTCGGCGACACCGGCGTCGAGAGCTTCCGCTTGCCGGGTTACATCCTGACGGACGCGCTGGCCTACTACCGCTACGAGAACCTGCGCTTCGGACTCAACGTCGACAACATATTCGACGCGACCTCCTACGAGCGCTCCTACAACACCTTCTGGGTCGGCGTCGGCGAGCCTCGGCGGGTCACCGTGAGCATGACGGCGCGGTTCTGATGAGGGTGCATCCCGGAACGTCCAAGGTGTCGGCGTGCGCACCGGCCGCGTCAGGCCGCATCGGCTCCATCGATGCCCTGCGCGGGCTGGTGATGGTGCTGATGCTCCTCGACCACCTGCGCGAGACCTGGTTCCTGCACGTGCCCGTGGCCGACCCCATCGACGCCCGAACCGCCCTGCCGGCCGTGGCCCTGGCTCGCCTCGTCGTCAGCCTGTGCGCGCCCATCTTCATCGCGCTGACCGGCGTTGCCGCATTCCTGTTCGGTACCCGGCACACGCTGGCCGAGACGCGGGCCTACCTGCTGAAGCGTGGCCTCGTGCTGATGGCGCTGGAGGTCCTCTACCTGTCGGAACTGTACTGGGGCGTGGCCAGTCCGACGCTCTGGCTGCAGGTCATCTGGTGCATCGGCGTCTGCATGATCGTCCTGGCGGCCCTGATCGGTCTGCCACGCCCGGCTCTGTTCGCGGTCGGGCTGTTGATCGTCTGCAGCCATAACCTCCTCGACCCTCTCCACCTCCAGCCGGATCAACCGCTCTTCCCGGTCTGGGCGATGCTGCACCAACGCGACGTCATCGCGTTGCCGTTGGGTCTGGTCGCCAAGACGACCTATCCGGTGATCCCATGGATCGGCGTGATCGTGCTCGGCTATGCGATCGGCCCGTGGTTCCTGCCGAGCGTCGCGGAACGCACTCGCGAGCGCCGGTTCATGGCTCTTTGCTGCTTGATGCTCGTCGCGTTCGCGGTGCTGCGGCTGGTGAATGGCTACGGCGACAAGCCCTGGTTCGCGGTCGAAGGCGATGCGCTCCGGACCACGATGAGCTTCCTCGCGCTCACGAAGTATCCGCCATCGCTGCTGTTCCTGCTGCTGACGCTCGGGATCGGAGCGCTGCTCCTCGTCGCGCTGGAACGGATGCGCGAAGCTTCGGTCGTCGCGGCTTTGGCGGTGTTCGGCGGAGCGCCGTTGTTCTTCTACCTGCTCCACCTCACGATTCTGCGGCTCCTGTACCATGGCGCCGTCGCCATCTGGGGGCCGACGCAGGGCGCCGTGTTCGGCGTCGCGAATTATGGCTGGGTGGTCCTCTGGTATGTCGGACTGATCGCGCCACTCTATTGGCCGACAGCATGGTTCTCGCGCGTCAAGGCGGCTCGACACGATATCGCATGGCTCAAGTATCTCTAGTTCTTTGAGCGTGAGTGAAGCCGGGTGTCCCGGTCTTCGTCTGAGCCTTCAAGCTATGGCTACGGCGACCCTGCGGTTGATCTCATTGATCCGCGCGGGCGGCAGATTTCGGCATCAACCGATGCCGGCTCGCCGTCCCGGCCGGGGCGGATCGCTTGCCGGAAACTCAGCGACGAGCGCGCCACCCTGCTCGACGAGATCCTCCAGCCCGACGCAAATGAGCCGATCCACGCCCGCTGCATCAGAGGGCGGCGAGGTGGGCTATCGCACGCTCTTGCACGTGAACGCGCCCCGGCGCCCCAAGAGCCCGGCAACAGTCACCCGGCGCAATGCTTTGGAAACCAGTTCCCGTGGAAGCCTGGTGGGATCCGATGCCCGAGGTGGACTGTAGCGACGGGCGGCGCCTCGAACGCGTGCGCGTCGAGGACGGTGAAGTCCGTCGTGTCGCTCGCCGTGTCGATGACGAGCCCGACGAGCCACCCCTCGTCCTCGCCAGCCTCTGGCCCCGCCGGCACGAATACGAACTCACCCGGGACACGGGCGGCGCCGAACTCGTGCGTGCGCCGCTCCCCGGTCGCCAAATCGTGTTTGTAGAGCCGTGTCGCGCCGACGAGCTGCGTGTTGCCGTCGGCGGGGACTGAGCCCGTGTAGACGTATCGGTGGGGCCGCCCGAATAGGCGCTCGTCGATCCGGGGGAACTCCTGCGCCGCGGGGTCGATCATCTGCCGATCGACCCGCCCCGTCGTGGGGTCGGCGGTCCAGCGCTCCAGCCGTCCGGGTGCGTCGAAGCCGCCACCGGCCGAGGCGAACACCGTCTCGTACGCAATGACGTCGAGGACCACCTGCCCGTCCGTGGTGTCGTAGCCGTTGGCGACGTGGAAGACGAAGCATGGCTCCACCGTGCACCACGTGATGTCGGCAGCGGTGCCGTGCCGGGGGAGCAGGCCGACGCGGGCGTTGTGGGTGGGGTTCCAACGGAACGGGAAGCGGTGGCCGGCCAGCACAGCCCGCATCGAGAAGGTGACGGGCAGGTCCAGCACGACCGCGAAGCGCGCGGTGATCGCGCAATCGTGGATGCAGGGGCCGTGCTCGACCGGGATCGACACGTCTCGCACGACGCGACCGGCGGGCGAGATGACGACGTGGCGCACGCGGTCCCAGACGCGGCCGTCGTAGGCGATGGCATGTGTCTCACCGGTCGCCGGGTCGCGGTGCGGGTGTCCCGTGAAGGAGCCGGCGAGCGTTCCGTCGAACGGATCGTAGCGTTGGGTTTCCAGGTCCTCTGACAGCGCCACAGGGTAGCTGCCGGCCTCGACCACGGCGAAGGCGCGGCCGCCGATCTCGACGACGTTGGTGTTGACGGTATCATCACCCCGGCGCGGCCCGGGGGCGGCGGGTCGGCCAAGCGCCGCGGACGCCGCGCGCGAGCCGATCCAGCGGTTGCGGTACCACAGCGCTTTACCGCTCTCGATACGTAGACCATGCACCATGCCGTCGCCGAGGAACCAATCGTGACCGCGCGTCGTCGGGCCGGCGGGGTTGGCGCCCATCTTGAGGTAGCGGCCGTCGAGCCCTGCCGGGATCGTCCCGGTGACCGGTAAGTTCCAAAGCGTCAGCTCCTCACGCATTGGCGCGTGGACACCGACGACAAAGGGGTGCGGCGTCCCCGGCAGGCGTAGTCGGCTGCAGGCTGCCACCAATGCTACGAGCCCCTCAGCGGCGGTGCGCAGGCTGGACTCGATAAAGTTCGGCATCGGTCGCTGCCTCGGGGCGGTGCGGATGAAGCACGAGGTCCTTCGTGACGGGGGCGCCCCCCGTTACCGAACGAGAATGACAGGTCTGTCCATAAGGGACGACGCGACACTCTGGCCGACGATGTATCCCCGCGGTCGGCCAACCGAACAAACTGTTGCACCACGTCGACGGCTGGGTCGGCCTCTGATAGCGGCCTGCGGCAACGCCGCTTGGCAGGATGCCACGTCGCACTGATCTTCAGCCGAGGCGCAGGCCAGCGTGAGACCCTGCGGCGAGCCGATCGCGTCGCGATTGTCCCCCGTTTCGAACCCGATCACCGCGATAATCCCGTCCGCCCCGGCTAGCGCTATCACGGGCCCGAGCAAGTTTGTGACGTCCTCGACTGCCCTCCGAACGCGGCGGCTCGGCCTGCGCGCGAGGCAGAGCGGGCGCACTCACGACGGCCTGACAGAACCGTCTGCCCCAAGCCGGAGCCAAGGGGCCCGCCGAAGCCCAGTCGTGAAGCCGGACTGCTGGCAGAAGGAAGGAGGTGCAGCATGGTGGATCGCAGATCCTGGCTCCGTGGCGGCGCGTTGTCGATCGCTGCGCTGTGGGCCTCCTTGACGGCCCTCCCGGCGACGGCACAGGGGATCAACCTGCCCGATGGCGCCGAAGCCGCTGCACGGCTTCCTCCGAGCGACGTGATGGCGAAGGCGCCGCCCCTTCTCGGGGCGGGCCGCGGAGACGAGGCGACGTTCTGGTTCTATGCTGGACAGCTGCGCTATCGCAGCTACCTGGCGGCGCATCGCGATCTTGATCGGACGGGGCACCCGGCCCTTTTCGCCGCGCTGATCGAGACGATCGGGCGGCCGGTCAACGAATATGCCTTCGGCGACGTCACGACGCTGGCGCGTACGATCTCGATGGTCCTGGAATGGGACCGGCTCTATCCCGATCCGTCGCTGGCCGGCCCGGAGCACGAAAAGACGCGAGACGGTCTCGAAGGCCTTCGAAAGCAGATCATGGCCCAGGCCGACAGCATCCGTCGCGAGCGTCAGCAGCGGGGATTGCCGAACCGGTAGGAGCGGCGGACGGGGCCACAGCCGGTGAGGCCACCTGATCCATGGGGGCCAATCCCGCCTTAAAACGCCTACCAACGCTCGGATCTGGTTAACGGTGATGAGGCTTGCGGCGAGGCTGGTGAAGGCCTGGTAGGTGTCCGCGCGCCGCTCGTAGCGAATGGGCAACCGGCGGAAGCGGTTGAACCAGGCGTGGGTGCCCTCATCCTGAGCTTGTCGAAGGATCCACCACCCAGCGGTGGCGGTCGAGCCTCTGGCTACTCTCGACATCGTTCCGGGCGATGCGCGGCCTGATCCCGCATGTGCGGCACTCCCTCCGTCGGGACCTGGCATCGTAGGCCTTGTCGGCGTGCAGCGTGTCGAGGCGTCGGCGACGCCGGTCCCGGCGGCCACTCCGCAGCGCTGGGAGGGCGTCGAGCGTGGGGGCCATCTGCGGCGCGTCGTGGCTGTTGTCGCCGATCAGACGGAAGCCGAGCGGCGTGCCGCGCGTCGCTGACGCGGTGGCGCTTCGTGCCCGGCTTGCCTCGATCTGGCGGGTTCGGGCCGGTGGCAGAGCCCCCTTTTTCGCCGGGACGGAGGCACCGTCCAGGCTTGCTCGGCTCCCATCATCTGTCCGGCGTCGTGCAGGTGCTCCAAGAGCGTCGGATGCAAGCGGCGCCACGCGCCGGCCGCTTGCCAATCGCGCAGGCGTCGCCAGCAGGTCACGCCCGGGCCGCAACCCAACTTGGCCGGCAGCATCGCCCACGGTAGCCTTGAGCGCAGCACGACCAGGATGCCGGTCAGCGCCGCACGGTTCTCGATCGGTCGCCGCCCGCCCTTTGGACGCCGGCGCGTCGTAAGAGGATCGTCTGCTTTTGCCCCGAACTGTCTCCGAAGCGGACGTGCCGCTTCCGGCCAGACTACGCCATGCCGAATCGCCGATGAGCGCGAAACCGGTCGTTCTGCTTTGCGCCCATGTGGGTCATTCAGAGAGCTTTGGCCGCTTCTCCATAGCGGACATTCCGCGCAACGGCTGCTACGCCCGGTGATTAGCATTACAGTTGCATTTTCGACGAGGTTCTGACTCTCTGCGTCACCATGATTCGCGCATCATGGACATCGGGGACCTCGATCGAGGCGACGCTGGAGTTGTGGGCCTCGTCGCTGCGGGAGGTGAAGGGACGCTTGCGCCCGCTGTTTACGCAGGAGCGGGTCGCGGCCTCGGCCGGGGCATTCCTGGATGGGCTGCTCGGCGCGGAGCGGCGCAAGACGGGTTGGATGCGGTCGGAAGCCGCGGGCGATCCCGGGCCCTGGCGTCAGCAAGCACTGCTCGGGCGCGGACGCTGGGATGCGGATGCCCTGCGCGACGTGGTGCGGGACTATGCCCTGGAGACCCTGGCTGACCCGGACGCGGTTCTGGTTCTCGACGATCCTTCGGCAGGCTCAGGATGAGGCCGGCTTTCTCAAGCAGGGTAAAGCCTCGTGCGGCGTGCATCGCCAGTACACCGGCTCGGCCGGCAAGATCACGAACTGTCAGATCGGCGTGTTCGCGGCCTACGCCTCGCGGCACGGTCATGCGTTCATCGATCGGGCCTTGTACCTGCCCAAGACCTGGACCTCGGATCCGGCCCGATTAGCCGCCGCCCACGTGCCGGAGGGCACGAGCTTTTCGACCAAGCCGGGATTGGCGCTGGCGATGATCGAGCGGGCGATCGCCGCCGGCGTGCCGTTCTCCTGGGTGGCGGCCGACACCGTCTACGGGATCGGCGACATCGGACAAGCGCTGCGCCGCGCGGGCAAGGGCTATGTGCTCGGGGTCAAGACCGATCACAGGTTCAATGCCTGGGTCGGCAAGCCGCCTGTGGCCGGCACCGCCGAGGTGATCGCCGACAGCCTCGCTCCGTCGGCCTGGGCGCGCCTGTCGGCGGGAGAGGGGACCAAGGGGGCACGACTGTACGACTGGGCCTATTGCGAGTTGGCCGACCTCGCTGGCGCCGACGACGACCAAACCAGCGTGTGGACGCGCGGGCTCCTGATCCGCCGCAGCCTGAGCGATGGCGAGCGGGCATACTTCACGACCTGGTGCCCGGCCGGCACGCCGATCGCGACCCTGGTGGCGGTCGAGGGCCGGCGCTGGACGATCGAGGACGCGTTCGAGACGGCCAAGTCCGAGCTCGGGCTGGCTCACAACGAGACCCGCTCCTGGCACGGCTGGCACCGGCACGTGAGCCTGGTGATGATGGCCTTCGCCCTGCTGGCGGTGATCCGCCATCACGCCAACGCGCCGCCCCCAAAAAGACGAGCCAGGACGAGATCACGCCCCCCGAGGCGACGCGCTCACTGATCCGCTGGTCGATCCAGGAGATCCGCCGCCTCGCCGTACGGCTGGCGCAGCGGCGCATCCAGCCCGCCCACGTCGTCGCGTGGTCGCTCTGGCGACGCGCGCATCAGGCGGCCGCCCGAAACGCTCATCTCAAACGCCGAGCGTCAGACGCCAAAGGGCGTCACCGCCGTAAGCCCAGCAAAACACGCCGACGACGAAAAAGCCAAAAAACGCAACTGTAATGCTAGGCCGTCTTGAACAACGGCGTGTCGGTCCGCGTCGCGGCACGAGAATGGTCTCGGTCGGTCAATCCGAACCACACCCGCATCCTGAGAGGCTGGGCTGCAGCCTCGAAGGTCGATGCCAGCCGGCCGCGCGACCCTTGAAGCTCTCCTTCGAGGCCTACGCTGCGCTCCGGCACCTCAAGGTGAGGTTGGAAGTGGGATTGGCCCGCGCAACGCCGTTGCCGACGGGGCGAGGCCTGAATGCGCTGTGACGATCGGTGTTTGGAAGGACGGCAGCATGCACCAGCGCGATACCACCGAGCCCGCACGGATCCTGGTCATCAACCCGAACTCGTCCCAGGCCGTGACCGCCGCCATCGACGCGGCGCTCGACCCGCTGCGCTTGGCCGGCGGCCCCGCCATCGCGGTGACGGACCTGCCCGATGGGCCGGCGAGCATCGCGTCCCAGCAGGACGCCGATTCCGTCGTGATGCCGCTCGCCCGGCGCATCGCGGCGGACGGGGCGGACGCCTTCGTGATCGCCTGCTTCAGCGACCCGGGCCTGCACACGGCCCGCGAGGTCGCCAGGGGCCGGCCCGTGATGGGCATCGCCGAATGGGGCATCCTCCGGTCGCTCACCCTCGGCGAGCGCTTCGGCATCGTCGCCCTATCGGAGGGCAGCGTGCGGCGCCAGCGCCGGATGGTCCGCCAGATGGGCCTCGGCGAACGCTATGCCGGCAGTCGGCCGGTGGAGGCGCGGGCGGACGAGACGGCCGGCGAGGCGATCCGCGACCGCCTGGTCGCGGCGGCCCGCATGCT
>NZ_VRVD01000950.1:0-1317 GCF_008040015.1 Methylobacterium sp. WL18
GGATGGCGTGAGGATCTGGACCGGTGGCTGCAGCCGTTCCTTGCGGGACTGTCGCATCCTGCGCGTCGGGCTATGTGCCCGCTCTACGTGAGCGGTCTGATCGGCTTGGGTGACCGCAAGAGCGTCCAGCCGATGGCGGCGCGGGCCGAGGGTGTGCCCTATGATCGGCTGCACCACTTCATCGCCGCCGGGATCTGGGATGAGGCTCCGCTTCAGCGGGCTCTTCTCGGCGAGGCCGATCGCCTCGTCGGTGGTGCGGATGCGATCCTGGTCATCGACGACACCGCTCTGCCGAAGAAGGGCAACCGCTCGGTTGGGGTCGCACCGCAATACGCCACGACGCTGGGCAAGACCGCCAACTGCCAGACACTGGTGTCGCTCACGCTGGCGCGTGGCGAAGTGCCCGTAGCAGTCGGCTTGGCGCTGTTCCTGCCCGAGACCTGGACGGGCGACCCGGATCGGATGGTATCGGCCGGCGTACCCGAGGGCCTGCGCGCGGCCCGCACCAAACTGGAGATCGCGGTTGCGGAGATCGACCGGGTTCGGGAGACTGGCGTGCGCTTCGGCTGCGTGCTGGCCGATGCAGGGTATGGGTCCGCCCCGTTCCGGCAAGCCCTGAGCGCGCGTGGCCTGAGTTGGGCTGTCGGGATCTCAGGACGCAACAAGGTCTACCCGGCCGACGTGACGATGATCTTCCCCGTCGCGGGGCGGGGGCGACCGCGCAAGCGTCATGTGCCGGATCAGGTCTCTATCGCGGCGGAGACGATCCTGGCAGATATGAGCGGCCGATCGGTGACCTGGCGGCGCGGCACCAAAGGCCGGCTGCGGGCTCGCTTCTGCGCGCTGCGCGTGCGGATGGCCGATGGCCCGACCCAGCGGATCGGCGGACAAGGCAATCAGCATCTGCCCGGCGACGAGGTCTGGCTGGTGCGCGAGGAGCGAGGCTCGGGCGAGCGTAAATACTACCTCTCAAACCTGCCGGCCGAGGCAACGCTCAAGCAGCTGGCCGCAACGATCAAGGCGCGCTGGATCTGCGAGCAGGCGCACCAGCAGATGAAAGAGGAACTCGGCCTCGACCACTTCGAGGGCCGATCCTGGACCGGGCTGCATCGGCACGCGCTGATGACCATGATGGCCTATGCCTTCCTGCAATCCCGACGCCTCGCAGCGGCGGGGCGGAAAAAAAAGAAGCGCCTGCCCGCCGCCCCAGCCCTCGATGCCGGCGATCCGCCAAGCCATCCTGGATCACCTCAGTCAGCCACCACCGCGGCGATGCCCGCACTGTGACGCCGTTCTCAATCTGCCACCCTGAAGTCA
>NZ_VRVD01000951.1:0-1308 GCF_008040015.1 Methylobacterium sp. WL18
GGCCGGGAGGGCGCCGGTACCGTGCCGGACGCGCCCGGCTGCCGGTCCGCTGCGAACGGGAAATGGCCGAGCAGAGCGGGCGTGAAGGTGGGCCGCCCGGAGCCGGTCAGCATCCCGCGCGCACGGACGATGCGGTCGAGCGACAGGGCGGCGGCGGCCGGGCTGTGGCGGCTCTCCAGGGCGATGCGCGCGAAGGCCCCGAGCCGCGCCCGCGCCCCGGCATCGTCCACCAGCTCGGCCAGGGCCTGGGACAGGGCGCCGGGCTCGAGCGGGACGAGGCGGCCGGACACGCCGTCGATCACCGACGAGGTCAGGCCGGAGGTGCGGTAGGCCAGCGTCGGCACCCCACACAGGCCGGCCTCGATCGGCGTCTGTCCCAAGGTCTCGTGGCGGCTCGCGGTGACGTGGAGGTCGCAGGCCCCGTACCAGGCGGCCAGGATCTCCTCGTCCGCGATCAGCCCCGGCACGAACAGGTTCGGCACGCCGAGCCGGGCCGGATCGTCGAGCCGGCCGATCGCCACGACGCCGACGCCCAGCCGCGCCACGGCCTGGAGCGCGGCGCGCAGATCGGAAAAACCCTTGTCGGGTCCGTCGACGATCACCGCCGAGACCAGGATCAGCACATCATCCGCTGGCAGGCCGAGCCGGCGGCGCAGGGCCGCACGGTCGCCGGGCCGGAACGCGGCGGTCGGGAAGGCCAGCCGGATCCGTTCGGCCACGGTGCCGGGCGGTGCCAGGTCCAGCGCGCGCGTCAAGGTCCAGTCGGAATTGGCCAGCAGCCACGGCCCGGCGACACCGGACAGGACGGCACGCTTGCGCGCGTGCATGCCGGCGATCCGGTTCGGGGCGAGCTGCGGGTACTCGTCCGGGCCGGGACAGGTCGCGTCGCAGCCGGTGACGGCGCGGGTGCAGGCGCGCGGATGGCAGCAGCGGCCGGTGAGCGGGAACAGGTCGTGCAGCACCAGCGCCACCGGGCCGCGCCGGGCGAGGCGCCCGACCACGTCGAGGCTGCGGGTCGCCCCATGCAGGTTGCCGGCGAGGATCAGAGCGGGGACGGCATCCGCGACCAAAGCCTCGGCCTTCGGGAAGGTGTCGGTCCATTCGGCGGCTTCGGGTCGGTCGCTCAGGGCGACGTGCGTCACCCGGTGACCGGCGAGCGCCAGAGCCTCGGCGAGCCGTCGCTGGGCCACGCCGGCACCGCCCTGGGTACCGGTGCCGGTGAGGGAAACGATCGACAGGGCGTCGGGGGCCTCGGCCGACGCCCGGTCCGCCCGCTGCAGCAGCACCGGGCGGCCGATGGTCCCGCGG
>NZ_VRVD01000952.1:0-1302 GCF_008040015.1 Methylobacterium sp. WL18
GGCTCGCCGCCCGCCGCGAGGTCGGCGACCACGCGCTCGAGGTCCGCGAAGCCGCCGAGCACCAGCACGCCGCGCATGAACTGCCCGGTCTCGTCCGCCCGGGGCGACAGGATCCCCCGGGGCGCGAGCTTCTTCACCGAGCCCGCCTCGATGGCGCGGATCAGCACGTCGATGTCGGCGCCCCGCCCGAGCAGCAGCGTCGGCACGGTGGCGGCCCGGGCGCTCGATTGCCGGGAGCGGCTGTCCTTCAGGTACCGGAACGCCAGGCGCGCGCCCCCGAGCAGAAAGATCTGCAGCACCCAGTACAGGAAAATCGCGATCTTGCCGAAGAAGTAGAAGCCGTACAGGTCGGACGAGACCAGGACCCAGTCGGTCACCAGCAGGGCCAGCGCCAGGACGCTGGCCGCCCGGACGATGCCGGCGAGGTCCTGCAGCGAGGCGAAGCGCCACTTGGTGCGGTACAGCCGGAACCGGCCGTAGACCAGGCCGGCGAACAGGAGGAACGGCGGCAGCAGCAACGGCAGGGCGTGCAGGCGCTCGGCCAGCATGCCGCCCTGGAAGCGGAACAGGAAGGTGAGCACCACGGCGGCGGCGGTCGCCGCGAGGTCGTGGGCCACCATCACCGCGATCTTGTAGAAGCGCTGCTGCATCGGGGGCCGGATGGGGTGCCGCGCGGTATCCGCCGCGGCATCCGCCCTGTCAACGCGGGGCCGGGCGCCTCAGGAGCGCGCCCCGCCCGGAGATCGTCCTACTTGACGATCGCGCCGGAGAAGCCGGTCTTGAAGTTCTTCTGGTAGGTCCGGCCCTTGAGCGGGTAGACCTTATCGACGAGCAAGGTCTTGACACGCTCGTTAAAGTCTTCGGTCGTTACGGTCTGGGCCTTACCCGTGATCAGCGTCCTGGCCATGTTCGTCTCCGCGTCGTCGCCCAGGGCACGGTATTGCGCGGAGGGTGAACTCTACATGGGGCATGGGCGGCGATTTACAAAGACTTATCTTTCAGGTGAGCGCCCGGACGGCCGCTCCGGCCGCGTCGTCGACGCGGTCGATGTCGGGGGCGTCGATGTGCCGGTAGCGGGCCTGGATCAGCCCGAAGGCCCCGAAGGCGGCGTGGCCGGCCGCGACGAGGCCGAGCAGGATCCAGCCGTAGGGCTGCGCGCGCAGCAGCGCGAAGGCCTCCGTCAGTCCCTTCGCGTCCGACGAGCGCTGGTGCCAGGCCGCCGCCACCAGGAAGCCGCCGATGATCAGGAAGGCGATGCCCCGGGCCGCGTAGCCGAAGCGGCCGACCGGGCCGGCCCAGCGC
>NZ_VRVD01000953.1:0-1302 GCF_008040015.1 Methylobacterium sp. WL18
GGCGGCGCCCGGTCGCCCTCCCGGTCGGGCAGGCCGCCGCCGATCTGCCGGGCCGGGATCTCGGCCTCGCGCATGGTGCGGGTGTTGGTGTCGAACCACGGGATCGCGATGGCGTCGAGGGGGATCACCTCGGACACGCCGGGCCGCACGTCCCACTGGTAGGTCGCCCGGGCCACAGGCCCGGAGGGCGTCAGCAGGGTCTCGCGGGTGACCGGGCCCGCGAAGGTGAGGATGCCCCGGGTGCGCATCACCGGCCGGGGCGGCAGGCCCTCGGCGACCATGCCCTGGACCTCCAGGGTGACGATCCGCCGGGTGGTCTCGCCGAGCTTCACGGTCTCGGGGTCCGGGCTCCAGGAATCGGTGACCGCCACGTCGCGGGCGGGCAGCCACCAGGGTTCCTTGACGTCCGGGCCTCCGCCGGCGGCGGTCCAGGCCGCCACCGGGAACGGGATCGGCGTCGAGCGCACCTCGACGATCCGCCGCTCGCCGACATCGTTGACCGTCAGCTTGTGGGTGAAGGGCTCGATGACGAACTCGCCCGCGTGGTGGGGGAACACCGCCACGGTGCGGTCGAACGCGATGGCGCTCTGCCCGTCCGGAAGCTTGGTCTTGCTCCAGCGGTCGCGGCCGAGCTGCGTCCAGGAGAAGTTGGCGAGGGTGGGCTGGACCACCTCCTCCAGCAGGATCGGCTGCTTGTAGACCCCGTGGATCTTCAACAGCACCATCTCGCGGGCGAACGGCGGGCTGTTGCCGTTGAACTCCGCATTGACCGTGAGGGTCAGGTCGCCGGGTTCGATCTCGGCGTGCGCCGGGAGGGGGGCGAGGAGGAGGATGACGGCCAGAGACCAGGCACGCGCCTTCCCTCCCCCCTCTGCGGGGGAGGGTACCCTGCGCAGCAGGGGGGGGCGGGACGAAGTCCCGCAAGAGGGGCAGCGCAACGCTGCAGGCTTCGGCTCTCGGTGAGACCTTTCCGGACGCGTCGCTCCCCTCTCCCGACCCTCGCTGACGCGAGGGCCACCCTCCCCCGCAGAGGGGGGAGGGAGAACACCCGCCGTGCCTGCGGAGCCAAAGGCCCAAATCCCGAAAACCATCACCACGGGTTGCTCCCGGCCGGGATTGCGGTGCCGGCCTCGACCCGGCGGGTCTGCTCGGCGCGCAGACGCAGCTTGAGGAAGCGGCCGGGATCGTCCGGCAGGGTCTGGAGCCAGAGCCGGTCGGGGCGGATCTCGTGGGCCTCGAAGCTCTTGGTCACCCGGCGGACCTCGCGCTCGGGCGCCTCCGCGACCATGGCCGCACCGCCGC
>NZ_VRVD01000954.1:0-1302 GCF_008040015.1 Methylobacterium sp. WL18
GGGCCGCGCCGGTGCGGGCGGCCCCCGGCTCGGGACGGGCGACCCAGACGCGCAACCGCTAGGCTTCCAGGGTCAGGCGGACGCCGTGGCGCGCTTCCTCCCCCGGCGGCAGCAGGCGCTGCGCGTCGCGCTCCTGAAGCGGACCGGAGAAATCCGCCCAGTCGGCGTAGCCGGTCCAGCATTCGAGCGACAGGAACGGCGCGGTCGGCTTCGTCCAGACGGCGAGGTGCGGGAAATCCTCCATCTCCATCCGGATCGCTGTCCCGGGCCCGGTGAAGCGCATCCGGCGGCTCTTCGCGTTCCGGAACACGAACGCCTCGGTGAAGATCGCCGGGTCGAGGGGCAGGGTGTCGCCGGCCAGGGGGATCGGCTGCTCGTCGCGCAGCAGCAGCCCGCCGGGGCCGACCTGCGGGGCGAACGGGCGCTCGGCCCGCTCGAATTCCACCGCGTAGCCGCCGTCCCGGGCCCGCGCACCGCCCGCGAAGGGCCACGGGAAGGCCGGGTGGAACCCGAGCGCGTAGGGCAGGGGGACGTCGCCGGGATTGGCCACGGTGACGGTGAGGTCGAGCCCGGCCGGCCGCACCCGGGCCGCGATGTCGAGCCGGAAGGCGAACGGGTAATGCGCCTTTGTCTCCGGCCCGTCGGTCAGCCGTAGAAGCACCGCGTCGGCGCTGCGCTCCACCACAACGAAGGGCAGGTCCCGGGCGAAGCCGTGCTGGGCCATCGGGTAGGTCTCGGACCCGACCCGCACCCGCCCGCCGGACGAGGCACCGACCACCGGGAAAAGCCAGGGGGCGTGCCGGTTCCAATGCACCGGATCGCCGCTCCATAGGTACTCGGTGCCGCCGACCCGCCAGGATACCGGCTCGGCCCCGTGGGTCGAGAGCACGGCCGTGGTGCCGTCCGGAGCGGTCAGGTCGATGCGCGTGCTCAAGCGGGCCTCCCGGGCGATCCTCGAACCGCCGAGGTAACGGACGCGGGCCGGGACGCAAGGGGAGGCCGCCGCCTCACGCCACATTCCCCAACCCCGGGAGGATCGTTTCCGGCGGCCCGGAGGCGACGAGCCGGCCGGCCTCCAGCACGTGGACCGCGTCGGCCCCCTCCAGGGTCGAGAGCCGGTGGGCGATCAGGATCAGGGTGCGTCGGCCCGAGAGCGCCCGAAGGGCGCGCATCACGGCCCCTTGCGTCTCGTCGTCCAGCGCCGAGGTCGCCTCGTCGAACACGATCACGTCCGGGTCGTGGTAGAGCGCCCGGGCGATGCCGAGGCGCTGGCGCTGGCCGCCGGAGAGCCGGGCCCCGCGC